>JAWKHS010000032.1 GCA_041394705.1 Vicinamibacterales bacterium | reverse complement strand
ACGGTCAGCCCCAGACCGAGTCCCAGCAGGTACGCCTGCACGATCCGCAGCACCTGCACGACGATGGACCAGCCCATGACGACGGTGAGCGCCGAGCGGTGCCCGCGGTAGTGCGCGACGGCGTCGGCCACGCGCAAGGCGCGCCGCACGATGGCGCCGCCGTGGCGATCGGCGGGCACGAGCGCCCGCAGGATCGCGTCCGCCCAGAACGCGGCGGCGCAGGTCAGGCCGGCGACGGCGATCCCGGCGGCGAGGCGCGGTACGCTCACGCCATCGGGCGCCCACACGGCCAGGCCGACGCCGCCCATCGCGGCCAGCGCGACCACGCCGAGCAGACGGTCCACGAGCACCGAGGCGAGCGCGTCGCCGAGACGCGAGGTGACCTGCGCCAGGCTCCAGGCGCGCGCGGCGTCGCCGCCGACGCCCGCCGGCAGGAAGCTGCCGACGAACGAACTCGTCAGGAAGATGCGGGCGGCGTCGCGGGCCGAGACGCCGACGCCGGCGGCGCGCAGGAGCAGGACCCACCGCAGGATCATGACGAGACGGTCGATCGCCACGAGGCCCAGGACCGCGGCGAGGTGGACGCGCGAGATGGCGCCCACGGCGCGGGCCGCCGCGCCCATGTCGATCCGGGTGGCCATCCAGCCGAGGATGCCGGCCGTGACGGCGAGCCGCAGGGCCCAGGACCCGGCCAGGCGCCCGGGCATGCTAGACGCTCCCGGTGGGCTTCCGGGCGACGAAGGTGAGCGTTTCGAACAGGTTCTTGCGGATCTTGAAGACGAGCTCGGTGGTCCCCGTGTGGCGCGAGAGCGCGTCCACGCCGGGCAGGTTCACCAGCAGCGCCGCCGCGGCCAGGGCGTCGCGGCCGAGACCCGTCGCCAGGCCGATGGCCCGCTCCACGGCAAGTACCTCGAGGCCGCCGTCGTTGAACAGCTGGCGGCAGCGGCGCTCGGTGGTCACGAAGTTGTGGGTGTAGTCCACGTCCCAGAAGAACGTGCGTTCCTTCAGGTAGTCGGGCACGACCACGAAGAAGACGCCGCCGGGCCGCAGCGCACGGCGCGCTTCGGCCGTGAAATGCCGCGCCTGCTCGATGCCGTTCATGTGCTCGAGCACCTGGTCGGCGTAGACGACGTCCACGCTCTCGTCCGGCACCGGAATCGGCGGCGCCCACGACTCGATGACGCGCAGCCCCTTGGCCTTCAGCACGCCGACCAGGATCTGGCTGGCCTCGATTGCCGTGTAGCGCCAGCCGGCCGCGACCGCCTGTTCGGCCAGCGTGCCGTGGCCCGGGCCCACTTCCACCATGTCGCCCGGCGCCGGGCGGTAGCGGTGGAGCAGCGCCAGCCGGTGCTGCTCGATGCGCGCGCGCCGGCCGCTGCCGTAGCCGGTCAGCGACTTCTCGGAGAACGACTTGTAGAAGGTGTCTGGTGTATCGGCCACGGAGAGGCCACGGCTGGGCGGGCGAACGCCGTGCGTCCGCCCGCGCGTCCCGACGTCGGTCTAGCGCGCTACTGGCAGAGGACGGCGTCCTTGGGGATGTCGCCGGGCCGCGGACCGGGCACCGAGCTCCAGGTCAGCCCCGGCGACGAACCGCCCGCGCCCGTGATCATGTCGTAGACGCGGTTGCCGCGGTACACCGTCGTGTCCTCGCGCAGCATCGTGCCGTCGCTCGGACCGCACGCCGAGCAGTTGCAGGCATGTCCGCCGGGCTGCGCCTGAATCAGCTGGTAGCCCGGGTCACTCTGCGCCAGGGCGTAGACGACCTGACGGGTGAAGCGGTGGCACCCGATGCCGATGCCGCGCGCGCAGGCCGCCCACTCGGCGGACAGCCGGGCCATCGCCGACACGCACGCGAACCGGTTTGAGGGATCGCCAGGACCGCAGGCCGCGGGAATCGGGAACGGCAGGGTGCCGCCGCTGCCGCTGCCGGGTGGCGGCGTGAAGACCGCGGGCGCCGGGGTCAGGAACGACTCGGTGGCGGACCAGGGGCCGACGGCCCCGTCGAGTTCGGCGCGCACGCGCCACAGGAAGGTTTCGTTGAGGCCAAGGTCGGTGTCGGCGACGTACGACGTCGTCCCGGCCGGCAGGTCGCGGGCGCCGAGCAGTGCGCCGTCCGACGTGAACACCTCGATGCGGTAGCTGGGACTGGCCGCGGCGTAGCGTCCGGTCGCGGCGTCGAAGCTGAAGGTCGGCCGCGCCGTGGTCAGACGCTCGCCACCCACGGGGCTCCTGGGGGTGGGCGCCGAGATCTTGAGCGTCGAGCCGTCGGCGTTGGCCGTGGTGTCGCTGCCCGCGGCCGCGCTCGGCGTGGTGGGGCCGGCCGGGTTCTGGGAACACGCGGCAGCCAGTCCCAGGGCCGCCAGTCCCGCGCTCAGGCGAAATCGTCGTCGAGCCATCGTCACTCCTCTAGGCGTGTTCGCGAAGGGCGGGCGCCCCTGGAACACGACCCGCCATGATACTCCAGGGCCCGATTTTTCCCCAGCTATTCCAGGCTGTTTCGTCCGGCCGTGCTAACATCCCGCGACCATCGAGCTCGTCATGCCCCGGACGAGCCCGTCGATGCGCGGGGCGTGCGCGCCTTGCGGACTGGGGATCGGAGCAGACGATGCGAGTGGTGACCTTTGTGATGGCGGCGGGGCTCCTGGCCAGCGCCGTCGACGTGGCCGCGCAGACCGACGAGTCGCGGTTCTTCATCGGCCTCAGCGGTGCCTTCGAGCCCGGCACGCAGATCTACAGCGACGGCAGCACGTTCTCGAAGTACGACGAACTGGGCCGCGTGGACGTGTCGAGCGAAGTGTCCAGCGGCGCGGTGCTCGACTTCGGCGTCGGCGCGCGGCTGACCGGCAACTGGATCGCGGCCGCCAACTTTCACCGGACGTCCAGCACCGACTTCGCGGACGTGAGCGGCCAGGTGCCGCACCCGCTGTTCTTCGACCGCCCCCGCTCGTTCTCGGGCACGGTCGACGATCTGAAGCGCACCGAGCAGGCCCTGCACCTCAGCCTCGGCTACCGCCTCGGCCTGACCGACAAGCTCGACGTCCAGTTCCTGGCCGGCCCGTCGCAGTTCCGGTTCACGCAAGAGGTCGTCAGCGGCGTGGACTTCACCGAAGCGGGCGGCGCGTTCACGGCGGTCAACCTCACCTCCCAGACGCAGGTGCGCAAGCACAACGCGTGGGGCGGCCACGTGGGCGCGGACGTGTCCTACCAGATCGCGCAGTCGGGCACGAGCAACTTCCGGCTCGGCGCCTACGTGCGCTACGCCGAGGCCGCGTCCGAGTTCCAGGTCATCTCGCAGACCGCGAAGACCAAGGTGGGCGGCATCCAGTTCGGCGGCGGCCTGCGCGTGCGGTTCTAGCGCCGCGTCGCCGGTCGCCCCGCGGCGTCGCCCGCGGCTGACCAAGACGAAGGGCCGGCCGGGATCCGACGATCCCGCCGGCCCGATGTGTGTACGCGGCCGCGGCGGCGAGCGATCAGGGCAGCGCGGAGCGCGGCGGCGGGTAGACGTTCTGGTCGCCCGGCAGCCGCCCGATGTAGTCGGCGTGGAACGAGTAGCCGGGGGCGCCGGCGCCGCCGATGAGGTCCCAGGCGTCGCGGTTTCCGCAGCGCACGATCACGTCGTCCGACTGCGGACGGCCGGCGCCGCCGTCCTTGATACACCAGCCGGAGTCCGGTCCCTTCGGATTCCAGCGCGGATGGCCGTAGTGCACGATGGCCACGGCGCTGGCGAAGAACGCGTTCCGGCTGTCGCGCGACGAGCCCGAGCCCAGGTTGGCGCCGGAGCCGTCGTGGAAGCCCTTGATGATCGCCAGGGCTTCGTTGATATCGATCGAGCGTGCCGGCCCGACGCCGCCGGTGCCGCCTCCGCCACCGCCGCCCCCGCCACCTCCACCGCCCGTCGGCGCAGACGGCGTGCGGAACGCCACGAAGCCGGTCCGGGCCGTCTCCTTCGCGCCGTTGGTGGCGTAGGCGCGCCAGTAGAAGGTGGTGTTGTACGGCGCCGCGGCGCCCGAGGGGATCGACGTCGTGCCGCCGGGATTCACGTCGCCGCTGAGGACGGCCACGAGCGTCCGCTCGTCCGGGGCGGTGAAGATCTCGACCCGGTACACGACCGGTCCGGCGGGCCCGGCGATCCGGCCGTTGCGCAGGACGAACACCGGAGAGACCGTGTCGATGACGCCCTGCGGCGCGACCGGCACCGGCGCGTCGATGATGATCGGCTCGAGCAGCGTGAAGGCGGCCGGCGCGGAATAGGGGCCGGTGTTGGCGCCGTCGAACGCACGGGCGCGCCAGTAGTAGACGCCGGGCGTCGTGAGCGTGAGCGGCAGCTGGTACTTCGTCTGGCCGTTCGGTCCGGGCGTGAGCCGATCGGCCTGGTGGACCACCGACTGGAACCCGGCGTCGGTCGCCAGCTGGAACTGGAGGGACAGTGGCCGGACGCCTGACGTGTCGGCGTTCTCGATGAGGAAGGCGACCGGCTGCTCGTCGGCGCCCACCGTCTGGTTCACGCCGGGCTCCAGGGCTTTCGGGGCGGCGATGGTGACGCCCGCGATCGGCCCGGCGATGTCAGGGCTGAGCGGATTGGCGCTCTTGGACGACTGGCACGCGGCCGCCGCGACGGCGAGCACCGCGATGCCGAAGGCTCGGACTCGATGCATGTGACGCACTCCCACACCCTCCGACCAGCAGGCGGCTCGGCGGCACCCTGGGAGTGGTGGCGCGGCCGAACGTCGTGCTCCCGGCATACAGGCCTATCGGCGGGACCTGCACGGAACTTTACTCGCTCCAGGAGCTACGGATGAGCTCCAGCCGTCCGGACGCGGCGGGCCTGCGACGGTCAGTGCTTGCGGATGAGGAAGAGGGCGCCGCCGCCGAGCGAGAAGAGCATCACCAGCAGCGTGCCCAGGAGGGAGACGGCGACGGCGGCGTCCACGCCGAACCCGAAACGGACGAAAAAGAAGCTGAATACCGCCTCGCGGACGCCGAAGCCGTTGATGGACACCGGCACCATCTGGATGGCCATCGCCACCGGCACCAGCACCCCGGCCATGACGAGCGGCAGCGGAATCGAGAGGCTGCGAGCGGTCAGCGCGTAGAAGGCGACGATCACCACCTGGACGACCAGCGCCCCCGCCAGCGCGCCGACCAGCGCCGAGGGCTGCGCCCGGAACTTCGCCAGCGTCTCCTGCAGGGTCTCGACCTTGTGGAGGATCCAGGGGTGGCCGGTGGCCCGGACCGGGCCAAGGGCCATGTCGAGCGCGCCCGGCGCGAAGAACAGCAGGATGCAGAGACAGAGCGCCGCCACGGCGCCCACCTCGATCCAGATCGTGCCCGGGATGTCGATGCCGACCCCGCGGGCCGCCATCGCGCCGAGCGCCCCGACCGTGAGGAGCGCGAAGAGCCCGAGCACGCGGTCCACGAACACCACCATGGTGGCCAGGGTCTTCGATCCGGCCGGCCGGGCGGTGTCGGCGATGCGCACCACGTCGCCCCCGATGTTGCTCGGCAGGAAGTTGTTGAAGAAGAGCGCCACCCAGAACGACTCGGAGAGCGTTCGGGCCGGAATGCGCACGTGCTGGGCGCGCAGCAGGATCCACCAGCGCCACACGCTCACCGCGGCCATCAGGCCGTGGCTGGCGAGGGCGGCCAGCACCCATGCCGGGCGCACGCGCTGGAAGGTCGCCCAGAGCGCCCCGAGGCTGGTGTCACGGAGCACGAAGGCCATCAGGCCGACGCTCAGGCCGAGCTTGGCCAGGACCTTCAGGGCGCGTGAGGGGACGGGCGACGCCATGCATCGAGCGGACGCTCCGGGCAGCGTGCCAGGCGCGTGCGCAAACGCCGGACGATACCATAAGTATTGACAGGTCAGCAAGAAGCGGGGAAGTGAGGTTATGATGAAGGGCTTTGGTGCCCGCTCAGCCGCCCGCCGCCGCCCCGTCGCGCCGCCTGCGCGTCCTCATGCTGGCCCCGGAGCCCTTCTTCGAGCCGCGGGGGACGCCCTTCAGCGAGTTCCATCGCATCAAAGCGCTCGGCGACCTCGGCCACGAGGTGGACCTCGTCACCTATCCCATCGGGCGGGACGTGGACCTGCCCCATCTCCGCATCTTCAGGAGCCCCCGGCCGCCGTTCGTCACCCGGGTGCCGATCGGCCCGTCCGGCGTGAAGGTCGTGCTGGATGTCCTGATGCTCGCCACGATCGCCCGCCGCGCGCTGGCCGGGCGGTACGACGCCGTGCACTCCCATGAGGAGATGGGCCTCGTCGGCGTGTGGCTGGCCCGGTGGCTCGGGATCCCGCACCTCTACGACATGCACTCGAGCCTCCCGCAGCAGCTGAGCAACTTCAAGTTCAGCGGCTCGACCGTGCTGCGGCGCCTGTTCGACGTGGTGGAACGGCAGATGGTGGGACGGTCCGACGTCGTCATCACGATCTGCCAGGAACTGCAGGACACGGTGGTGGAGATGGGCCACGGCGACCGCGCCATCCTCATCGAGAACGTCATGGGCGGCGACGTGGCCGATCCTCCGACCCTGACGCCCGCGGCCATCCGCGAGCGGTGGGGCCTGCCGGCCGAGGCGCCCGTCGTGCTCTACACCGGCACCTTCGAACCGTATCAGGGGGTGGACATGCTCCTCGACGCGGCGGCCAGGCTCGGCGCCACGCACCCCGCGGCGCGCGTCCTGGTCGTGGGCGGCGAACCGGCCCAGGTGGATGCGGCGACGGCGACGGCCCGACGGCTGGGCGCGCATACCGTGGTCTTCACGGGCCAGCAGCCCGCCCGTGAGATCCCGGCGTTCGTGGCGACGGCCGCCGTCCTGGCCTCGCCCCGGATCCGTGGCACCAACACGCCGCTCAAGATCTACTCGTACCTGCGGAGCGGCACCCCCATCGTGGCGACGAACCTCCTGACCCACACCCAGGTGCTGTCCCCAGAGGTGGCACGGCTGACCGCGCCGGACGCCGCGGCGTTCGCCGACGCCATCGCCGGGCTGCTGGACGACCCCGAGGCCGGGCGCGCGCTGGCCGCGGCCGCCCGGCGGCTGTCGGACGAGCGCTACAGCCGGGAGGTCTATCTGGCGCGGACGGCCGAGGTCTGCCGCCGTCTCGCCGGCGCCGCCGGTCCGGCCGGCCCCGCGGTGCAGGAGCCCGCCGCCCGGTGAAGGTCCTGGTCACCGGAGCGACCGGTTTCACTGGCGGACACCTCGCCGAGACGCTCGCCCGCCGGGGTGACGCCGTCCGCGCCCTCGTCCGGACGCGCAGCCTCCAGCGCTTCCAGGCCTCGGCCCTGCCCGGCGCCGGTGTCGTCGCCGTCGAGGGCGATCTCGGCAGTCCGGAGGCCCTGGCCAGGGCGTGCGCCGGCGTGGAGGTCGTGTACCACATCGCCGCGACCTACCGGGAAGCGGGCCAGCCCGACGCCGCCTACCGCGCCATCAACGTCGACGGCACCCGCCACCTCCTGGACGCGGCCAGGGCGGCGGGCGTCCGGCGGGTGGTCCATTGTTCGACCGGCGGCGTCCACGGACACATCAGCGACCCGCCCGCGAACGAGGACGCCCCGTTCAATCCCGGGGACGTCTACCAGGAGACGAAGCTCGAGGCGGAGCGTCTCGCCCGCGAGTTCGGTCTGTCCCGCGGCCTGGACGTGGTGGTGGCGCGGCCCATCGGCATCCACGGGCCGGGCGACACGCGGTTCCTCAAGATGTTCAAGGGGCTGGCGCGCGGGCGGTTCCCGATGCTCGGTCCCTGCACCGCGTACTACCACCTCACCTACATCGACGATCTCGTGGAAGGCTTTCGTTTGTGCGGCGAGGTGCCCGCCGCCGCCGGGCGCACCTACATCCTGGCCGGCGAGCGCTACACGACGCTGAACGAGCTGGTGGCCCTCGTGGCCGAGGAGTTGGGCGTGCAGCCGCCGCGGGTGCACCTGCCCGTCTGGCCGGTGTGGCTGGCGGGCCTGGCCTGCGAGCTGGTCTGCGTGCCGCTCAGAATCGAGCCGCCGCTGTATCGGCGCCGGGTAGACTTCTACACGAAGAGCCGGGCGTTCGACATCTCGCGCGCGCGGACGGAGCTCGGCTACGCGCCGCAGGTGGACCTCCGGACGGGCATCCGGCGGACCATCGCCTGGTATCGCGCGCAGGGCTGGATCTAACGGGGCGCCGGACCGCCGGGGCAGGGCGCAGGAAGATCGGATGCTGAACGTCGTTCACGTGTGCGACCACCTCGGGTGGGCGGGATCCCGCATGCACGGGGTCAAGCGGCTCTTCGCCTGGATGCTGCCCCGGTTCGACCCCACGCGGGTCAAGGCCTCGCTCGTCAGCCTCCGCCGGAAGGACCTCTCGGAGGACACCCTCGAGCAGTTCGGCATCGACGTGACCTACCTCGGGCGCCACAAGTTCGACCCGGCCACGTTCACCCATCTCCTGAAGGTCCTCCGCGACAAGCAGGCGGACGTCGTCCACCTGCACGGCTACGGCGCGACGACGTTCGGGCGGCTCTGCGCGGCCTGGATGGGTATTCCGGCCATCCTCCACGAACACGCGAACCACACCGACACGCCCTGGTTCCAGAAGATCGCCGATCGGGCGCTGGCTCCCTACACCGATGTCGCCATCGCGGTCTCGGCGTCCACGGCGGAATTCACGACCCGGGCTCGCCTGATGCCACCCGAGCGGACGCACGTGGTCTACCTGGGCGCGCCGCTCGACGAGTTCGCCCGGCCGCGGTCGGCGGCCGAGGTCGCGGCCGCCCGGCGCGCGCTGGGCGTGCCCGAGGGCGCCGTGGCCGTCGGCTGCGTCACGCGGCTGATGCCGTCGAAAGGCAACGAGTTCCTGGTCGGCGCGGCGCCGGCCGTGCTGGCCGCGCACCCCCAGGTGCGGTTCTACCTGGTGGGCGAGGGCGAGCTCGAGGCCGACCTCAAGGCGCAGGCCGCCGCGCTCGGACTCGGCGACCGGTTCGTGTTCGCGGGCTTCACGCGCGACGTGGGCGCCGCGTTCAGCGCGATGGATGTCGTGGTGTTCCCGTCGCTCTGGGAGGGCACGCCGCTCACGGCGTTCGAGGCCCTCGCGATGGGCAAGCCCATCGTGGCCACCGACGCCGACGGGCTGCTCGACATCCTCCAGGACGACCGCGACGCGCTCGTCGCGCCCAAGCGCGACAGCGAAGCGCTGGCCGCCGCCATCGGCCGGCTGGTGGCCGACCCGGCGCTGGCATCTCGCCTGGCGGCCGGCGCGCGGCTCACCGGGCAGCAGTACGACATCGCCGTGTTCGTCAGGAAGATGGAGCGGCTGTACGAGCTCCTGCACGAGTCGTCGCGGCGGACGCGCCGCCAGAGCGCGCTCACCGCGGATCTGTCGTTTCTCCGCCGCGAGGCGCGTCCGTGAGTCCAGGCTGGAGCGAACGCTCTGACGCGTGGCGGCTCGGGGCCGGCGCGACGGCGATGCTCGCCGCCGTGCTCCTGGCCTGGGCGCTGAGCGTCGACTATCCGAAGGCGGCCACCGGGTTCTTCTCCGATGCGTCGACCTATTACGGACTGGGCCACAGCCTGGCCGACGACGGGGACTTCGCGTTCCGGCGCGAGGATCTCGTCCGCGTGTGGCGCGAGTTCCCGAGCGGGCCCGAAGGCATCTTCCTCAAGCGCGGCACCGATCTGGCGCTGCGCCTCGACGGCCGGGCGCCCTTCCTGCACGTGGACGCGCGGCCCGATCCCGATCCCACGCGGCTCTACTTCGCCAAGGCGTACCTCTACCCGCTCTTCGCCGCGCCGTTCGTGCGCCTCTTCGGCACCAACGGCTTCCTCGTCCTGCACGCGCTCGTGGTGATCACGAGCTTCCTCTGCGCGTACGCGTTCCTGGCCGCCCGCAGTCATCCGCTGGCGGCGCTCGCCTTCGCGCTGGCCTTCGTGCTCGTCTCGGTCGCGCCCGTCTACCTCGTGTGGCTCACGCCCGATCTCTTCAACCTCGGGCTCGTGATGCTGGGCTACTTCTTCTGGCTCTACAAGGAAGTCGCCGGGCCGTCACCGTCGGGGCACCCCCGATCGCGCTGGCTCGTGGGCCAGCGCAGCGACCTCGTCGCGGCCGTGTGGCTCGGACTGGCGACCTTTTCGAAGCCGCCCATCCACGTCGTGCTCATGCTCCCGGTGCTCGGCCTCTTCGTGCTGCGGGGCCGTTGGCGGCGGGCGTTCGGGGTGGGGCTCCTCTATTCGGCCGTCATCATCGGGCTCTTCGGCCTCAACGTGGCGGTCACGGGCGAGCTGAACTTCCAGGGCGGCGACCGCAAGACGTTCTACAGCGGCGGCGACTCGCGCGGCTTCCCCTACCAGAGCGCGGATCGGACCTTCGACACGACGGGCATCGGGCGCGCCACCAACAGCGTGCCGCTCGAGGTGCTCGTGAACCGCGACGCGGTGCTGGACGTGTTCCGGCACAACATCGTGTACTTCCTGGCCGGGCGGAACACGGGGTTCGCCGTCTACTTCCTGCCGGGGATGGCCGCCCTCTTCCTGTTCCTGGCGCGGCGCCGGGAACGCGCACCGTGGGGCTGGCTGACGCTGGCCGGCGGGTTCGGCGCGGCCTTGGTGCTGCTGCTCTACATGCCGTTCACCTACAGCGGTGGGGGCGGGCCGGTGGGCAACCGCTACTTCCTGGGCGTCTATCCGGTGTTCCTCTTCCTCACGCCCGCGCTGACGCGGCCCTGGGCGGGCGTCGCCACCGCCGCCCTGAGTGGGCTGTTCGTGGCGCCCCTGCTCGGCAACCCGTTCTTCTCGTCCTTCCACCCGGCGGAACACACCAAGCGCGGTCTCTTTCGCGTCCTGCCCCTCGAGCGGTCGCTCGTGAACGATCTGCCCGTGAACGTCACGCCGTCCCGGTCCCGGCAGCCGCTCGGCGGTGTGCCGCCCATCCGGGCGTACTTCATGGACGACAACGTGTACGACCGGGAAGGCGATGCCTTCTGGGTGCGCGGCGAGAGCCGGGCGGACGTCATGCTGCGGGCCCCGGCACCGCTCGAGGTCACGGCCGATGGGGAACGGCCGCGGGCCCTCCGTGTGCCGCGGCTGGAAGTGACCCTCGAGACCGGCGCGCGGGCGAACCGGGTGACCATCGCGACCGGCGCGGCGACCGAGGTCGTGGAGATCCCCGCGCACGACGCGCGCACCGTCGTGGTGCCCATGGAGGCGGGCCTGCCGTACAAGCCCTTCCCCGAGAATCCCACCAACTACGTCTACGCGATCTCGATCGGGAGCGAGACCGGCTTCATCCCCCTCTTCGAGGATGGGACGCGCGACAGCCGGTTCCTCGGGATCCGCGTGCGGCTCACCCCGCTGTACGAGTGACGCCGGTGGGGAAGCGCGTCCTCGTCGTCACGTCCAGCCCGCCGTTCGCCGAAGGCGGGCACATGGTGATCGCGCGCGAGCTGGTGCGGGCGTGTCGCGAGGCCGGGCACCAGGCCGACGTGCTCGTCACGCCCCAGAACCGCTTCGGCCGACAGGGCGCGGCCTACCTCGCCACGTGGCTCACCGACGTGGGCGTGGCGGCCGACGGCGGGCCGGTGGATCACGTCGTGAGCCTCCGCTACCCGTCCTATGCCGTGCGCCATCCCTCCCACACGTGCTGGTTGAACCACACGATGCGGGAGTACTACGACCTGTGGGAGCGCTTCTCCGGCGGGTTGTCGTGGAAGAACCGGCTGAAGGAGGGCGTGCGGCGCCGCGCGATCCACGCGGTCGACCGGCGCCTCCTCACGGCGAACGTCAGCCGGCTGCTGGCGCAGTCCACGACGGTGCAGGCGCGCCTCGCCACATGGGGCGGCATTCGCGCCGACGTGCTGCACCCGCCGCCGCCCGCCCGGTCCTACCGCTGCGACGGGTACGGCGACTACGTCTTTGCGGTCTCGCGCCTCACGCCGCTCAAGCGGTTCGACCTGCTGCTGGAGGCGCTCGCGCATCCGGCCGCCGCGGGTGTCAAGGCGGTCATCGCCGGCGACGGCGAGGCGCGCGAGGCCCTCTTCGCGCAGCGTCGGGCCCTCGGACTCGAGGACCGGGTGCAGTTCGTGGGCCGGCTGAGCGAGGACGCGCTCGTGGCGCACTACGCCGCCTGCCGCGCCGTGGCCTTCGTCCCGCACGACGAGGACTACGGCTTCGTCACGGCCGAGGCCTTCGCCGCGCGGAAGGCCGTCGTCACGTGCGCCGACAGCGGCGGGCCCACCGACCTCGTCACCGACGGCGTCACCGGCCGCGTCGTGCCGCCGTCGGCCGCGGCGATTGCCCGTGCGCTGGCGGAGCTGGCGAGCGACCCGGCGGGGGCCGAACGGCTCGGCGCCGCCGCCCACGCGCGCATCGCGGGGTTGACCTGGCCGATCACGGTGGAGGCGCTCCTCCAGCCGGCCGGGCGTCCGCGATCGGCGGTGTAGACTGAACCGCGGGTCATGGCCTACCGAACGCCGCTCGAGGCGCGCATCGCGAAGCAGGTCACCCGGGCCATCACCGACTACGGCCTGATCGAGGACGGCGATCGGGTGATGGTGGGGCTGTCCGGCGGCAAGGACAGCTGGGCGCTCTTCCAGATCCTGGACGTGCTGCGCCGCCGGGCGCCGATCACCTTCAGCCTCGTCGCCGTCACCGTGGACTCCGGGTACGCCGACTACCGGCACGACCGGATCACCGAGGCCTGCCGGGCCCGGGGATGGGAACTCGAGATCGCGCACACGTCGATCGGCGGCGTGATGGACGACATCCTCGACGCCGGCGACACGCCGTGCTCGCTCTGCGCGCGCCTGCGCCGCGGGGTGCTGTACCGGCTCGCCGATCAGGTCGGCGCCACGAAGATCGCGCTGGGCCATCACCTCGACGACGTGGTCGAGACGCTGCTCCTCAACATCTTCTTCGCCGGCGCGCTCAAGGCCATGCCGGCCCGGCTGGTGTCCGACAACGGGCGGCACGTCGTCATCCGGCCGCTGGTGTACACGACCGAAGCCGATGCCAGCGCCTACACCCACGAGTCGGAGCTGCCGGTCGTCGGCTGCTGCTGCCCGGCGTGCGGGGACCTCGGCCTGCAGCGGCAGCGCGTCAAGCGCCTCGTCCGCGATCTCGAGCGCGAGCACCCGCACGTCAAGGCGTCGATGCTGAAGGCCCTGACCAACGTCATG
Source organism: Vicinamibacterales bacterium (assembly GCA_041394705.1). Classification (GTDB taxonomy): domain Bacteria; phylum Acidobacteriota; class Vicinamibacteria; order Vicinamibacterales; family UBA2999; genus CADEFD01. The sequence goes on along the minus strand of JAWKHS010000032.1, from coordinate 27,798 downwards.
CCGCGGCACCTGCTCGACAGGCGCCTCGCCCCGGGGGGCGCGTCGGGCGAGCCCGGGCCCGCTGGCGCGGCGGCCGCGCCGGAGACCCTGGAAATCGTCGCGACGCTGGCCAGCCTGAGGGGCCGCTCGTGAGCCCGGCGCCCGTGGCTCGCGGCCGTGGAACGCGCACGCGCCCGCGCTTCGCGGCGGCGCCTGCGGAGACGGGACGCTAGGTGCGCGCGGTGCTGCAGCGCGTGCGGGAGGCACGCGTGGTCGTGGGCGAACGCGAGGTGGGCGCCATCGGCCGCGGGATCCTCGCCCTGGTCGGCGTGGAACGAGGCGACGGTCCATCCGACGTCGCGCACATCGCCGGCAAGATCCGCGACCTTCGGATCTTCGACGACGAGGGCGGCGCCGATGGCCGGGTCCGCATGAACCGGTCGGTGGGCGAGGTGGGCGGCGCTGTCCTCGTGGTCTCGCAGTTCACGCTGGCCGCCGACTGCCGGAAGGGACGCCGCCCCTCGTTCGACGGCGCGGCGCCCCCCGACGAGGCGCGCCGGCTCTATGAGGACGTGGTGACCACGCTGCGCGCGGCCGGCCTGCCCGTGGAGACGGGCGAGTTCCAGGCCGACATGCGCGTGACGCTGGAGAACGACGGCCCCGTGACCTTCGTGCTGGAGAGCCGGCGCGCGTGAGGGCGCGCGGCGGCGAGGAGACCTCGTGAGCGACGGCAAGCGTGTGTGGACGGGATGGGCCGCGGGCACGGCGATCGTGCTGCTGGCGTCGGCCGTGCCGGCGCGGGCACAGCAGCGGCCGCTGGTCACCGAGGATCCGGCGACCGTGGGCGGCGGGCAGGTGCTGATCGAGGCCGGTTTCGACCGCGTCCGCGGCGCGACGTTCCCGCTGTCGGGGCTGCAGGGCGACCTGACGTCGGTGCCGACGATCGGCATCAGCGTCGGCGTCGGGCCGATCGCCGAGATCCAGATCGACGGCAGTCCGTACCGTCGCCTGGACATCACCGGGCGGCGGCCCGCGCCGCTGTCGTCCATCCTGTCGTTCACGGGCGATCGGACCACGGCGGTGGACGACGTGGTCATCGCGACGAAGCTCCGCTTCCTGAACGAGGGGCCGCACCGGCCCGCCATCGGCATCCGCTTCGCGACGCGCCTGCCCAACGCGTCCAACGAGTCCGGCCTGGGCCAGGACACGACCGACTTCTTCGCCTCGTTCCTGATGGGCAAGTCGGTGGCGCGCGTGCGCTGGGTGGCCAACGCCGGCCTCGCCATCGTCGGCGATCCGGTGGTGGCGGCCCGGCAGGAAGACCTCCTCACGTTCGGCATGTCGCTCGCGGCCCGGCTGCGCTGGGGCCTCGAAGCCGTGACCGAGTACAACGGGCGCATGAACCTGGCCTCGTCGTCTCCCGTGCCCGGGACCGAGAACCGCGGCATCGCGCGCGCGGGACTCCGGCTGTACCGCCGCGCGCTCCGGTTCGATGCCGCGGCGCTCATCGGGGCCACCTCGAACGACCCCGATCTCGGCGTCACGACCGGGCTCACCTGGACCTTCCGCGCGTTCCGCATGCCATGACCGTCACCAAGGCCCACGCCTACGGCAACGATTTCCTCTTCGTCACCACCGACCAGGCCCGCGGCGCCGATCCGGCCGCCCTCGCGCGGACGCTGTGCGCCAGGCACACGGGCGTCGGCGGCGACGGCCTGATCCTCTACGCGTTCATCGAGGGCGGCGCAACGATGCGCCTCATCAACGCGGATGGGAGCCCGTCGGAGCTCTCCGGCAATGGGCTCCGGTGCCTGGCCGCGCTCGTGGTCCGCGACCGCGAGCGGCGCGGAGGCTCCGAGGCCGGGGCCACGAGCGTCATCTGCCAGACCGATGCGGGCGAGCGCACGCTCACCCTGATGTCGCGGACCGACGGCCGCTACCTGTTCCGGGCCGCCATGGGCCAGCCGACGGACCTGCGCCAGGAGACCCTCGACGCGGCCGGGGAGTCCCAGGTCGTCGTGACGCTGGGCATCGGCAACCCCCAGTGCGTGGCGCTCCTGCCGGCGCTGCCGGACCCGGCGCGCTTCGCGCGGCTCGGTCCGGCACTGTCGACCCACCCACGGTTTCCTGCCGGGACGAACGTGGAGTTCGCCGTCGTCGAGACGCCGGACCGCGTCCGCATCCTCATCTGGGAACGCGGGGTGGGGCCCACCGAGGCGTCCGGCACCGGGGCGTGCGCCGCCGCGGTGTCCGCCATGCAGTTCGGGGGCGCGTCGCGCGACGTGGACGTGGTGTCGCCGGGCGGCAGCCAGCGCGTCGAGTGGCGCGACGACGGCGTGTTCCTGACCGGCTGGGCCGACGTCCTGTTCGACGCCACCTGGCGGCCCTGAGCGCGACATCTGCCGCGCCGGCGCGGCCGGACGATCGCGGGGAGTGCCACCCCGGCCGCGCCCGACGTCCGTCGCGGCGCCCGGCGCCAGCACGGCATCGGCCGCGAGGATGGCATGCCGTTCGCTCGTCGCCACGGCCGTGAACGCCTCCTCGCCTCAAGCCACCGGCATGGCCGGCCTGGCGCCGTCCGAACGGCCGCGGGAGCGGCTGCATCGCCTCGGCGCGGCGGCCTTGGGAGACCGCGAGCTCGTCGCCGTCGTGCTCGGCACCGGCGTCCGGCAGCGCGAAGCCCTCAGCGTGGCCGCGGCGCTCCTGGCCGAGGCCGGCGGGCTGGCCGGCCTGGCGCGCGCGGTCCCGGCCCAACTGGCGCGCGTCCCCGGTGTCGGGCCCTCGCGCGCCCTCCGGCTCGTCGCGGCGCTGGAACTCGGGCGGCGGGCGGTCTCGGCGCCCCGCGTCGAGCGCCCGCGGCTGGCCACGCCGTCGGCGGCCGCAGCCTACCTCCTGCCCGAGCACGGCGGCCACCGGGAGGAGCGCTTCGGCGCGGTGCTGCTGGATACGAAACACCGCGTCCTGCGGGTCGTGCCGCTCACGACCGGCACCCTGGACGCGAGCCTCGTCCATCCGCGGGAGGTCTTCCGCGCCGCGGCCGAGCATTCGGCGGCCGCGGTGCTCGTCTTCCACAACCATCCCTCCGGCGACCCCACGCCGAGCAGCGACGACCTGCAGCTCACGCGCCGGCTCGTGGCCGCGGGGGAGCTGATGGGCATCGTCGTCGTCGACCACGTGGTGCTCGGGCACGGCTGCTGGCAGAGCCTGCGCGACGGCTGGCCGGCGATCTTCCGGCCCTGACCGCGGACGCCGGCCGCCGGTTTGGAGTACGCTGGGGGTTTCCAACCCGGCGGATGCCGTGAAGATTCTGTACTTCGACTGCTTTGCCGGCGCCGCCGGCGACATGATTCTGGGTGCCCTGGTCGACCTGGGCGTGCCGTTCGACGAGCTTCGACGGGCGCTCGGGTCCCTGGCCGTTGACGGCTACACCATCGCGGCCGACCGCGTGATGAAGCAGGGACTGTCGTCGATGAAGTTCCGCGTGCACGAGCACGCCGCCGTCGCGGCCGGCGGAGCGACGTCCGGCGGCCAGCCGCCCGCCGACGGGCCCGTGCCGCACCGCCACTACCACCTGAAGCACATTCGCGCGGCCATCGACCGGTCCGCCCTCAGCGACGCCGGGAAAGCGCGCGCCAACGGCATGTTCACGCGGCTGGCCGAGGCCGAGGCCGCCGTCCATGGCACGTCGCTCGAGAAGGTGCACCTGCACGAAGTGGGCGCGATCGATTCCATCATCGACATCGTCGGCGCCGTGTTCGCCTTCGAGTGGCTGGGCGTGGACCGGGTGGTCGTGTCGCCGATGAACGTCGGCGGCGGCATGGTGCGCTCGGCCCATGGCGTGTTCCCCGTGCCCGCGCCTGCCACCGTCCGGCTCCTGGGCGCCGCCCCCGTCTACTCGAGCGGCGTCCAGCTCGAGACCCTCACGCCGACCGGCGCGCTGGTCCTCACCGAGTACGCGGCGGCGTACGGCCCCATGCCGGCCATGCGCGTGACCGCCGTCGGATACGGCGCGGGCGACCGCGAGCTGCCGGAGACCCCGAACGTGCTGCGCGCGGTGCTCGGCGAGGCGTCGGCCTCGGCGTCCGCGATGCGCGTGTCGGTGATGGCGTGTGAAATCGACGACATGAACCCCCAGATCTTCGGCGTGCTCATGGACCGGCTCCTCGAGGCGGGCGCGCTGGAGGTGTACTACCAGCCGGTGCAGATGAAGAAGAACCGGCCGGGCACGCTCATGACCGTCGTGAGCCGGCCCGAGGATCGCGAGCGGCTGGCGGACCTCGTCTTCGCCGAGACCACGACCATCGGCGTCCGCTACCAGACCATGGATCGCGACTGTCTCGACCGCGAGACCGTGAGCGTCGCGACGCCGCTTGGCGACGTCCGGGTCAAGGTGGCCCGGCGCGCCGGCCGGCTGCTCAACGCCCAGCCGGAATTCGACGACGTCGCCCGGCTGGCCGCCGCCCACGGCGTCCCCGTCAAGGACGTCCACGCCCAGGCCACGAAGGCCTGGCTCGACAGGCAATCCTGACCGCGGCCGACAGCCGTATCGAAGCGTCCCGGGCCCCGAGCCCCGGGACCCGGGCCCCGAGATGCGCTACTTCCTCACCACCGCCATCGACTACGTGAACAGCCGGCCGCACCTCGGGACGGCGTACGAGAAGATCACGGCCGACGTCATCGCGCGCTACCACCGCCTGAAGGGCGACGACACGTTCTTCCTGATGGGGAACGACGAGCACAGCCAGAACGTGTTCAAGCGCGCGCAGGAGCAGGGGAAGGACCCGCTCGCCTACTGCGACGAGATGGAACGGGCCTTCCGCCAGACCTGGGACGGCCTCGACATCTCCTTCGACGACTTCATCCGGACGACCGACCGGCGGCGGCATTTCCCCGCGGTGCGGGCCATGGCGCAGGCGTGTCTCGACAACGGGGACATCTACGAGGGCACCTACGAGGGCCACTACTGCGTCGGCTGCGAGGAGTTCAAGCCGGAGAAGGATCTGGTCGACGGGCAGTGCCCGATCCACAAGACGACGCCCGAGTGGATCCGCGAGAAGAACTGGTTCTTCCGGCTCTCGAAGTACCAACAGCCGCTCCTGGACCACTACGCCGCGCACCCGTCCTTCATCGAGCCCGAAATCCGGCGCAACGAGATCCTGCGCTTCGTGGAGGGCGGCCTCGAGGACCTCTCGATCAGCCGCGCCGGCCAGTCGTGGGGCATCCCGCTGCCGTTCGACGAGGCGAGCGTGGTCTACGTGTGGTTCGACGCGCTCATCAACTACGCCGCGGCGGTCGGGTACGGCTGGGACGCCGAGCGATTCGCCACGGACTGGCCCGCCAGCCTGCACGTCGTCGGCAAGGACATCACGCGCTTCCACTGCGTGATCTGGCCGGCCATGCTGATGAGCGCCCGGGTGCCGCTCCCGCGGCAGGTGTTCGGGCACGGCTGGGTGTTCTTCAAGGGCGAGCGGATGAGCAAGTCGCTCGGCAACATCGTGGACCCGCTGGACGCGGCGAAGCGGTTCGGGCCCGATCCGCTGCGGCTCTACCTGACGAAGGAAGTGCCGTACGGCGGCGACGGCGACTTCACGTGGGAGCGGTTCGAAGAGAAGTACAACGCCGACCTGGCGAACAATCTCGGCAACCTCGTGAACCGCGTGGCGTCGATGTCGGAGCGTTACCGGCAGGGGCGTCTCGAGGCCTCCGCGCCGCGCTCGTCCACCCTGACGGCGGCGGCGGAGCAGGCCGTGTCGGCCTACAGGGACGCCATGGATCGGCTCGCCCTGCACGAGGCGACCGCCGCGGCGTTCCGTCTCGTGAGCGCGACCAACGAGTTCGTGGCAGCCAGCCAGCCGTGGAGCCTGGCGAAGGACCCGACGCAGGAGACGGCGCTCACAGGCGTGCTGTACGATGCCGCCGAGGCCGTCCGGGTCGCGGCCGTCCTGCTGCGGCCCATCATGCCGCGATCCGCCGTCGAGATCCTGCGGCGGATGGGCGACACTCGCGCGCCGGACGTCCTGCGGATCGAGGACGCGGCCTGGGAGAGCGGCCGCGCGAAGCAGATCGTGAATGCCGGGGCCCTCTGGCCCCGGATCGAGGACAAGGGAGCGATTGTCGTGAGCGAGACCCCTACGCCAGCACCCGACCCGGCCGCCGCGGCGGCCCCAGCCCCAGCCCCCGCCGCGTCCGAGGCCGCGGTTCCTGCCGCCGCCGCGGCACCCACGGCCCAGCACATCACGATCGACGACTTCATGAAGGTGGAGCTCAGGACGGCGAAGATCCTCGCGGCCGAGCGGCTCCCGAAGTCGAAGAAGCTCCTGAAGCTGACCGTGGACGCCGGCGACCCGGCGCCCCGGACGATCCTGGCCGGCATCGCCGAAAGCTACGAGCCGGAGGCCGTCGTCGGCCGCGCCATCGTGATCGTCGCCAACCTGGCGCCCCGGCCGATGATGGGCCTGGTGTCCGAGGGCATGGTGCTCGCGGCCAGCACCGACGGTGGCCCGGCGATGCTCATCAATCCGGAGCCCGCGCCGCCGGGTGCCCGCGTGCGGTGACACGAGTGCCTGGCTGCGCGGGCGCGTCGGGTTTCGGGGCCCGGGTCTCGGGGCTTGGAAGGACCCGACACGGGGCGCCAGTGGGCGACCGACGCGTCTCGGCCGCCGCACCTCACGCGGCGACGACGCGTTGTCCCGGGCCCCGGGCCCCGGGCCTCGGTTCCCGCCAATGATCGATTCCCATTGCCACCTCGCCGGCGAGGAGTTCGCCGCGGATCTCGACGCCGTGCTCGACCGCGCGGCGGCGGCCGGCGTGGACCGCCTGCTCGTCATCGTGGCGGCGGAGGACGACGCGGAGTGGGAGCGGGCCACGGCGCTGGCCGCCCGCGACGCCCGCATCCGCCTCGCGACCGGCGTGCACCCGCATCACGCGCACATGTTCGCGGCCGATCCGGAGGAGGCCGCCCGCGTCGTGGCGGGCCGTCTCGACAGGGAACCGTCCGTGGTGGCGATCGGCGAGATCGGCCTCGACTACCACTACTCGTTCTCGCCGCCGGGCGTGCAGCAGGCGGTCTTCCGCGCGCAGCTGGCCCTGGCCCGGGCCCGTCGCCTGCCCGTCGCCATCCACACGCGCGAGGCCGAGGCCGACACGCTGGCCCTCATCGGGGACGCCCGCGCGGCCGGACCGGTGACCGGCGTCTTCCACTGCTTCACCGGCGACGCCGCCGCGGCCGGGCGCGCCCTGGCGACGGGGTTCTACCTGTCGTTCTCAGGCATCCTGACCTTCCCCCGCGCCGGCGAGCTCCGGGACGCGCTGCGAGCCACGCCCCTCGACCGGGTGCTCCTGGAGACCGACGCCCCGTACCTGGCGCCGGTCCCGCACCGCGGGACGCGCAACGAGCCGGCCTTCGTGGCCGTCACGGCCGCGGTGGCGGCGAAGGCGCGGGGCGTCACGCCGGCGGAACTGGCCGGCGCGGTCGACCGCAACTACGAGGCCCTGTTCGGGGCGTGACGCTCGCAAACTGCCGTAGCGCAAGCACTAAGCACGTCACCCCGCGTTGACACCGGCCCGAGCGCTATGGTCGAATTGTGCGGCTCACGTCCCGCCGTGCCGAAGACGACCCTCGACCTCCTCCAGCTGTTCGAACCCGTGCGCGACGACCTCGTGGAGGTCGAGCGCGAATACCTGCGTCAAGTCGAGTCGAAGGTCGGGGTGATCCCCGAGATCGGGGCCTACATCCAGAAGAGCGGCGGCAAGCGCGTCCGTCCCGCGCTGCTGCTGATGGCCTCGCGGCTGTGCGGCTACGTGGGCCCGCGGGCGGTCCTGAACGCCGCGGTGGTGGAGTTCATCCACACGGCCACGCTCGTCCACGACGACATCATCGACGACGCCGAGACCCGCCGCGGCCAGAAGGCCGTGCACTCGCGCTGGGGCAACGACGTCACAGTGCTGGCCGGGGACTTCCTCTACATCAAGTCGATGGCCATGGCGCTCACGCAGGACACGCTCGACGTGGTCCGCCTGCTGTGCGACATCACGCTGCGCATGATCGAGGGCGAGATCTACCAGCTCACGAAGAACGGCGACGTGGACATCACCGAGGACGAGCACTTCGACATCATCCGTCGCAAGACCGCGCACCTCTTCGGCGGCTGTGCCGAGATCGGCGCGATGCTGGGCGACGCGGGGATGGAGAAGCGCGTCGCCCTCCGCGAGTACGGCTTCAACCTCGGCGTGCTGTTCCAGCTCGTGGACGATCAGCTCGACTTCACGGGTGAAGCCGAGGCGCTCGGCAAGCCGGTGGGAGGGGACCTGCTCGAGGGCAAGATGACCCTGCCGCTCATCCACCTGCGGGACAACGGCGGCCCGGACGCGGTGGCGCTCATCCGCCGCATCGTGGCCGAGCGCCACGCGTCGCCCGAGGACTGGGCGCGCATCCGCCATCTGCTGGCCGAGCACCGGTCGCTGGAATACGCGCAGGCCCGCGCCCGAACGTTCGGCGAGACCGCCATCCGCCACCTGGCCGTGTTCCCGGATCGGCCCGAGCGCGAGGCCCTCGTCGCGTTGGCCGAGTTCGTCATCGCCCGCGATCGCTGACCCGGTCGCGGCGCGCCGAGGCCCTGCCGTGCCCGTGACGCCCGCAGAGCGCGCCGCCGATCTCCGACGCGAGATCCGGCGCCACGAAGAGCTCTACTACATCGTGAACGCGCCCGAGATCTCGGACCAGCAGTTCGATGCGCTGTTGCGCGAGCTTCAGTCGCTCGAGGCCGCGCATCCGGAGCTGGTCGTACCCGAGTCGCCCACCCAGCGCGTCAGCGGCCGGCCGGCCGAGGGCTTCGAGACGGTGGCGCATGCCGCGCCCATGCTCAGCCTGGACAACGCCTACAACGAGGCGGAGCTCAGGGCCTTCGACGAGCGCGTCCGCAAGGGACTCGGCGCGGACGCGCCAGTCACGTACGTCGCCGAGCTGAAGGTGGACGGCCTGAGCATCGCCCTCACCTACGAGGAGGGCCGCCTCGTGCGCGGCGCCACCCGCGGCGACGGCGTGCTCGGCGAGGACGTCACCGCGAACGTCCGGACGATCCGGGCACTGCCGCTGGCCCTGCGGGGCACGCCGCCCCCGCGCCTCGAAGTCCGGGGCGAGGTGTACCTGCCCAAGGCGGCCTTCGAGCGGACCAACCGCGAGCGGGCCGCCGCCGGCGAGCCGCTCTTCGCCAACCCGCGCAACACCGCGGCCGGAGCCATGCGCAATCTCGACGCCGCGCACGTCGCCACGCGCGGCCTGATGGCGTGGACCTACCAGGTGGTCGCGGACCCCGCGGCGGTGCCGGCCTCCCACGACGCTCTGCTCCAGGCGCTCGCGGCCTGGGGGCTGCCGGTGGAGCCCGACTGGGAGGTCTGCCGCGGCATCGACGCGGTGTGGGCGTATTGCCAGCGCTGGGCCGGGGCGCGCAAGGACCTGCCGTTCGAAACCGACGGAGTCGTGGTGAAGGTGAACGACTTCGCGGAGCGGACGTGGCTCGGCATCACGAGCAAGTTCCCGCGATGGGCCGTGGCGTTCAAGTTCCCGGCCGAGCGGGTCACGACCGTGCTTCGCGAGATCCGCGTCAACGTCGGCAGGACGGGCGCGGCCACGCCGTATGCCGTCCTGGAGCCCGTGTTCGTCGCCGGGTCCACCGTGTCGATGGCGACCCTGCACAACGCCGACGACATCGCGCGGAAGGACATCCGCGAGGGCGACACCGTGGTCGTCGAGAAGGCCGGCGACGTCATCCCGCGCGTCGTCGGCCCGGTGGCGGCCGACGGCGCGGCCCGACAGGCGCCGTGGGTGATGCCCCGCGACTGCCCGGTGTGCGGCAGCGCGCTGCACCGGGACGAGGACGAGGTGGTGTGGCGCTGCGAGAACGTCAGCTGTCCGGCCCGTCTCAGGCGGAGCCTCGAGCACTTCGCCTCGCGTGGCGCCATGAACATCGAAGGGCTCGGCGAGGCGCTGGTCGATCAGCTCGTGACGGCGGGCCTGGTCCGCGACGTGGCGGACCTGTACGCGCTCACGGCCGAACCGCTGGAGGCGCTCGAGCGGATGGGCAGGAAGTCCACGGCCAACCTCCTGGCCGAGATCGAGCGCTCCAAGGGCAACGATGTCTGGCGGCTGCTGTACGGGCTGGGCATCCGCCACGTCGGGGAACGCGTCGCGCAGGTGCTGGCCCGCCACCTCGGCTCGATTGCCGCGCTGGCCGCGCAGACGGTCGAGTCCCTGCAGCTCGTGCCTGAGGTGGGACCGATCCTGGCCGCGGCGATTGTCGAGTGGTTCTCGGATCCGTCCAACCGCTCGCTCGTCGACAAGCTCGAGCGCGTCGGCGTGCGGACGAGCGGCCCGGTGACCGCCCAGCTGGCGGCCGAGGGACCGCTGGCCGGCAAGACCTTCGTCCTCACGGGGACGCTCGAGGCCATGAGCCGTGACGAGGCGGCGCAGAAGATCGAGGCGCTCGGCGGGCGGGTGTCTGGCTCGGTCAGCAAGAAGACGAGCTACCTCGTCGTCGGCGCGGACCCCGGCAGCAAGGCGGAGAAGGCGCGCCAGCTCGGCGTCCCGACGCTCCAGGAAGCCGAGTTCCTGGCGCTTATAATGGCCCCATGACGCGAGGCTTCGCGGGCCTCTTCGCGGCGTTCGCGGCGGTCGTGGGGCTGCTGGTGGGCGTGACTATCGCGGGCGGTGTCGCCTCGAGCCGCGTCACGCCGGCTCCGGCCGCGTCTCCCGCCCCTGCCCCTGTGCCCGCGCGCCTCGATCCGCTGCCGCCGCGACCGGCGCTCGCCGCGGTGCCCGCCAATTTCGCGGACGTGGCCGAGCGCGCGAACCCGGCGGTCGTGAGCATCGACGTCGCCTCGCGCGCGCGGCGCCGGTCCAGCGGCGCCACGCCCTCCGACGAACCGGGATTCGGCGGCCGGCGCCCGGAGACGCCCCGCAGGGGCACCGGCACCGGGTTCATCGTGGACCCGTCGGGGCTCATCGTCACCAACCAGCACGTCGTGGACCTGGCGGAGCGCGTCATGGTGAAGCTGGGCGACGGCCGTACGTTCCGCGCCACCGTGGTCGGGGCCGACGCCGACATCGACCTCGCGGTCCTGAGAGTGGACGCCGGCGTGCCGCTGCCGGCGTTGCCGCTGGGCGACTCCGAGCGCGTGCGGGTGGGCGAGTGGGTGTGCGCCATCGGCAATCCGTTCGCCTACGAGCACACCGTGACGGTGGGCGTCGTGAGCTTCGTCGGACGGAAGCTGTTCGACCAGAGCCTCGACCAGTACATCCAGACCGACGCCGCGATCAGCTTCGGCAACAGCGGCGGCCCCCTGCTCAACACGGCCGGCGAGGTGATCGGCGTGAACACCGCGGTCAGCCGGCAGTCGACCAACATCGGGTTCGCGCTGCCCGTGAGCCACGTGAAGGAGGCGCTGCCGCAACTGGTCGCCACGGGGCGCGTCGCCCGCGGCTATCTGGGCGTGGCCCTGCGGGCGGTGGATCAGGACGTTCAGCGCGCGCTCGGTCTCGGCGGGACGACCGGCGCCATCGTCGAGGACGTCACGCCGGGGTCGCCGGCCGAGCGTGCGGGCCTGCGTCCCTACGACGTCATCACCGGCATCGACGGCCAGGCCGTGGACGGCGACGACTCCACGATTCGCCTCGTGTCCCGCGGCGTGCCGGGCCAGCCCGCCCGCGTGGAGTATACGCGCGACGGGCGGCGCCACGAGGTGGCGCTCAAGCTGGCCGAACGGCCGCAGCGTGCCTCGCCGTCGGCGTCGGCCGCCCCGTCGCGGCCGGCGGCGGACCTGCCGCCCGAACTCGGCCTGACGCTCATCGAAGTGCACCCTGGGAACGCCCGGCGCTATGACGTGCCCGACGGGATGACGGGCCTCCTCGTGCAGCGCGTCGAGCCCGTGAGCGCCGCCGCGGAGGCCGGCCTCGAGCGCGGGCAGATCCTCCTCCACGTGAATCGCCGGCCGGTCGACACGATCGCCGCGCTGCGGCGTCTCGTGGACCGCGCACAGGCGGGTGACCCGTTGGCCCTCCTGCTGTACGATCCCGGGATGCGGCAGCGCCTCCTGCGGATCGTGCGCGTCGAACCCCGCTAGCCGCCTCCGCCGCCGCCCCCGCCGATGACCCGACCCGGATCGCCCGCCAGAATCCTCGTGATCGACGACGAGGCCGCCATACGCGACTCCCTGCGGATGATTCTCGAGTACCAGGGGTACTCGGTGATGACGGCCGCCACCGGCGACGAGGGCGCGGCGCTCGTGGAGCGCGAGGCGCCCGACCTCGTCTTCCTGGACATCAAGATGCCCGGGATGGACGGCCTCGAGGTGCTGCAGCGGCTGACGCACCTCACCGAGGTGACGCCCATCGTCGTCATGTCGGGGCACGCCACGATCAGCACGGCCGTGGAGGCGACGCGCCTCGGGGCGTTCGACTTCGTGGAGAAGCCGCTCGAGACCGAGCGCCTGCTCGTGATCGTCCGCAACGCCGTCGATTCCCGGCGCCTCCGCGCGGAGAACCGCACGCTGCGGCGCGACCAGGAGAAGCGCCACCAGATCGTCGGGGACAGCCCGGGCCTGACCGCCGTGCGGGCGGCCATCCAGAAGGCCGCGCCCACAAGCGCGACCGTGCTCATCTGGGGCGAGAGCGGCGTCGGGAAGGAACTCGTGGCGCGGGCCGTCCACCGCGAGAGCCTGCGCCGCGACGGCCCGTTCGTACAGGTCAACTGCGCCGCCATTCCCGACGACCTCATCGAGTCCGAGCTCTTCGGGCACGAGAAGGGCTCGTTCACGGGGGCCAGCGACCGGCAGATCGGCAAGTTCGAGCAGGCCGACAAGGGCACCATCTTCCTCGACGAGATCGGGGACATGAGCCTGAAGACCCAGGCCAAGGTGCTGCGCGTGCTGCAGGAGCAGGAGCTCGAGCGCCTGGGCTCGAATCGCCTCATCAAGGTGGACGTCCGCGTGATTGCGGCGACCAACAAGGATCTCGAGCAGGAGATCACGAAGGGCACGTTCCGCGAGGACCTGTACTACCGCCTGAACGTCGTGCCCATCTGGGTGCCCCCGCTCCGGGAGCGGCGCGAGGACATCGCCGTGCTCGTCCGCCACTTCGCCGACACCTTCTCCCGGGAGAACAACTTCCGCCGCAAGACGTTCACGGCGGCGGCGATGGAGCGCCTGAAGGCGCACCCCTGGCGCGGCAACATCCGCGAGCTCCGGAACACGGTCGAGCGCCTGGTCATCATGTCCAACGCCGACCTCGTCGACGTGGCCGACCTGCCGCTCTCGGACGCGGGCCCGCGCGTTGACCAGGCGGCGCCCTCCTCCGATAATGGCTGGATGCACGCGCCGACGCTGCACGAGTTCAAGGCGACCTCGGAGCGGGCGTACCTGGTGGCGAAGTTGCGCGAGAACGGCTGGAACATCTCGAAGACGGCCGAGGTCATCGACACGCCGCGCAGCAACCTCTACAAGAAGCTGGAGCAATACCGCATTTCACAGGAGACCGACGGCTAGGGAAACGCCGCAGTGGTCCGGATGACCGCCGTGTGGCCGTCGCCGCCTCGCAAGAGGCGGCGAATGGCCCAGGGAGGAAAGTCCGAACTCCAGAGGGCAGTGCGCCGGGTAACACCCGGGTGGGGCGACCCAACGGACAGTGGCACAGAAAACATACCGCCCTCCTTCGCGCTACGCGCTTCGGAGGACAGGCCCGCGTGGCTTGCCCTCCGTCGCTCGCCCGGGTCATGCCGGGTGAGCGGAGGGGGGTAAGGGTGAAAAGGTGCGGTAAGAGCGCACCGCGCGTCTGGTAACAGGCGTGGCAGGCAAAACCCCGCACGGAGCAAGACCAAATAGGGGCGCGCTGGCTTCGGCCAATCGAACGGCCCGTTCGATCGACGTGTCCGGGTAGGTCGCTGGAGCCCGCCAGTAATGGCGGGCCTAGAGGAATGGTCATCTCCTCCCGAGCGACCGGCTCGCAAGAGCCGGCCGCGACGGAGGAACAGAATTCGGCTTACAGGGTCACTGCGGCCCTTTCGATTTCGGTACGAGGCATCCCCACATGCGTCATCGAGCGTTCTGGCCCGCCGCCCTCATCGTGGCCGGTGTCGTGGCGGTCTCCCTGGCCGTCTCCGACGCGCAGGCGCCGCCGTCCCAGGCCCCAGGACGGCCCGGCGGCGGCGGACAAGGCCCCGGCGGCCTTCGAGGCCGGCCCGGGGACGGGCGGACTCCGGAGTTCCCCGAGCCGACCATCACCGAGTACAAGCCGCGCAGCACGCTGAAGACGGCCGTGCACAAGGTGCCGCGCGCCAGGTTTCCCGTGATCGACATCCACAGCCACCAGCCGGCGCCGATCTCGGACGAGCAGTTCGCGCGGATCATCCCGGGCATGGACGCCAACAACCTGCGCGTGCTCGTCAATGCGAGCGGCACGCAGGGCGATCGCCTGGTGCGCGCGGTCGCGGCGCTCCAGGCCAGCAGGTTCAAGGGCCGGATGGTCCAGTTCACGGACATCGACTTCCGCAACGTCGGTCCCGGCTGGGCCGCCAAGGCGGTCGCGCAGCTGGAAGCGGACAAGAAGGCCGGCGCGCTGGGCATCGGCGAGATCTCGAAGGCTTTCGGCCTGCGCATCCGCAAAGCCGACGGCAGCCGACTGACGATCGACGATCCGGAGCTCGATCCGGTGTGGGAGGCCGCCGGCCGTCTCGGCCTGCCGGTGCTCATCCACACGGCCGAGCCGCAGGAGTTCTTCGAGCCCATCGACTTCCAGAACGAGCGGTGGCTCGAGCTCGCGCTGTATCGCGACCGCCGCTATCCCAAGGGCGAGTTCCCGCGCTTCGAGGAGCTCATCGCCGAGCGCAACCGGATGTTCAAGAAGCATCCGAAGACGACGTTCATCGCCGCCCACTTCGCCTACCACGCCAACGACCTCGCCCGCATGGCGGCGCTCTTCGACGAGATGCCGAACGTCTACACGGAGGTGGGGGCGATCCTCGCCGAGCTGGGGCGCCAGCCGCGAGCCGCGCATGAGTTCTTCGTCAAGTACCAGGACCGCATCCTGTTCGGGAAGGACAGCTACCAGCCCGACGAGTTCCCCTACTACTGGCGCGTCTTCGAGACCAACGACGAGTACTTCGACTACTACCGCGGCTACCACGCGTTCTGGAAGCTGTACGGCATGGGGCTGCCGGACGACGTCCTCAAGAAGCTCTATTACAAGAACGCGCTGAAGCTGGTGCCCGGGCTGCCCGCCGAGGGGTGGCCGCAGTAGCCGCGGTTCGCGCGGCCGGAACCCGGGTCCGTCAGGCCCGGGCCGACGACTCCCAGCGCCAGGCGTCGCGCCACATGTCCTCGATCGTGCGGCTGGAACGCCAGCCGAGGAGCTCCGCGGCGAGCGACGCGTCCGCGTAGCTCTCGACGATGTCGCCGGGCCGGCGGGGCGCCACCTTGAACGGCACGGACCGTCCGATGGCGCGCTCGGCCGCCTTGATGCACTCGAAGACGGACACCCCGCGCCCGGTGCCGACGTTGATGGGCCGGAAGCCCGTGAGGTCCACCCGTGGCCGGAGCGCCGCCACGTGCGCCTGGGCCAGATCCACGACGTGGATGAAGTCGCGGACGCCCGACCCGTCGGCGGTGGGGTAGTCGTCACCGAAGACGTCCACGTGGGACCGCGCGCCCGAGGCGGCCTGCAGGATGTAGGGCGCCAGGTTCTGCGGAATGCCCACCGGCGATTCGCCGAGCGCCCCCGACGGGTGGGCGCCGATCGGGTTGAAGTACCGGAGTGCCACCATCCGCCACGTGGCGTCCGAGCGGGCCAGGTCGCGCATGATCTCTTCGAGCACGAGCTTGCTGCGGCCGTACGGGTGCGTCGGCTCGCACGGGTGCGTCTCGGTGACCGGCAGGAACCGTGCGTCGCCGTAGACCGCGGCCGTCGACGAGAAGACCATCCGGCGCACGTCGTGCCGTGTCATGGCCCGGAGCAGGCACAGGCCGCCGTGGACGTTGCAGTCGTAGTACTCGAGCGGCTTCTGCTGAGATTCGAGCGGCGACTTCATGGCCGCGAGATGGACGACGGCGGCAATCGGGGCCTCGGCGAACGCCGTGTCCAGCACGGACTCGTTCCGGAGGTCGGCGTGGACGAAGCGCAGCGGCTGACCCGTGACGGTCCGCACGCGGTCGAGCGCGCTCGCCGAGCCGGTGGACAGGTTGTCGACGACGGTGACGTCGTAACCGGCGGCGAGCAGTTCCACCGCGACGTGTGAGCCGATGTACCCGGCGCCGCCGGTGACGAGAACGCGTTCCTTCATGGCGATAGGGGCCGTGTGGTCCGCGCGCCTACAGGGGGACGACGCGGACGCCGTCGGGCAGGCGCAGGCGCTGGGCGGCGTTCCTGAGGTCGAACACCACGCGGGCGGATGCCGCCAGCGACTGCAGCTCGAGCGACTTGTGGTCCGTCAGGATGATGACGAGGTCGTGCCCCTCGCCGCCGCCCGAGGCCGACTGGAGCCGGGTGCCGCCGACGACCAGCTCGGGCACGTGCGGATCCACGTAGGTCACGCGTGCGCCGAGCCGCAGGAGCTCGCCGATGATCTCCACCGCCGGTGAGTCCTGGACGACGCCGACGTCGCTTTTGTAGGCCACGCCCGCCACGAGGATGGTCGCGCCGGCGACGGGCCGCGAGTCGTCGTTCAGGATGTCGATGGCGCGGGAGACGACCCAGCCCGGCATCGTCCGGTTGATCTCGTCGGCCGCCCGGAAGAGCTTGTCGTCGAGGCCGAGCGACCGGTGCTTCCACGTGAGCTCCAGGCCTCCCGTGCCCGCGCCGCCCGCGGCCAGGCCGGGCCCGGGCTCGAAGGCCATGAAGCCGAACGGCTTGGTGGCGGCCGCGCCGATGACCTCGCGCGTGCTCACGCCGATGGCGTGACAGGCCTTGGCCAGCTCGTTGGCCATGGCGACGTTGACGACGCGGAACTCGGTTTCGAGCGTCTTCACCATCTCGGCCGTTTCGACCGACGAGACGGGCACGACGGTGTCCACGGCCGCGCCGTACAGCGCGCTCGCGACCGCCAGGCAGTCCGCGGTCATGCCGGCGAGCACGCGCGGCGTGTTCCTGACGCGCCAGGGGGAGTCGGCCGGGGCGACGCGGGTGGGCGCCACCGCCAGGAAGAGATCCTCGCCGAAGCGGAAGCCGGCCCGCTCGAAGACCGGCGCCAGGAGGCCTCGCGTGGTGCCCACCGCCGCGGTGGACTCGAGCATGACGCACCGGACACGTCCAGGATGGCGGGCGACGTGCTCGCACGCCTGAATCAGGGGCGAGGCGTCCGGGGTGCGCGTCTTCGTCTGCGCGATCTGCGGCCGGACGATGACCACGTCCGCGGCGTCGAGTGCGGCGTCGCCGTTGCCGTCGGCCGGTCCGAGGGACGCGGTCGCGAACCCCTCTCCGGTGAACACCGCGAGGGTGTCGTCGTCCTGGTGTCCGGACCCGAGGACCACGATTCGCGCGGTCTTCGTCCGGCACATCCGGATCAGCGTGGCAGCGGCGGGGTTGTGCGTCTCCATCATCAGTTCACCGGCGGGCCGTCGGGCCCGGCACCCGGCGCCGCAAGGCGGCGCGTCGAACCGGGCACCGGCTGGCACGGCCTCCGCGCGGGCGGAGCGCCGGGACGGCGCGCGGCCGCTGCCAGGTGCACTGGTCGGCTGTCGGCGTCCGTGCCAAACCTTGGCATTTTACACCCGCGCCGCCGTGCAGGGCCGTGACCGCCGTCCCTTGCATGGCGCCGAGAGGGGCCCTGCGTGTGGCTAACGGGCGAGAGGTCGCGGCCGGGGGACCGCGCCGAGGCCGGGGAGATCCACCGTCGCCCCATCGGCGTAGATCGCGCGCACGGTGTCGTCCTCGATCTCGAGGGCGGAGGCCGCCCCGCGGTACACGGACGTCAGCATGCCCGTATCGATGAGGAACAGCGCGCCGCCGAGCCGCGCCCGGATGTGGAAGTCCGACACCACCGTGTGCCCGACGACCAGGCGGATGGCGTCCCACCGGCGGAGGAGCCCGGCCAGCGGCGTCGCCAGCGCCGCATCCTCGGCCGTGGCGTACCCGCGATACCACAAGGGACCCTCTGGCGCGAGCAGCGACCAGCGGCCCAGGCCCACGATGTCGGCGGCCTCCTTGACGAGATCGATGTCCACGCCGGCGAGGTCCGGTTCGCGATCCCTGGCGCGCGCCCGCTCGACCAGGCCATTCACCCAGCGGACTTCGGCCGCGGCCACGCTCAGGACGTCCTCGAGACGGAACCAGGGCTCGATGAGCCGGGCGCGGCTGAGGCGCGCGACGAAGCGGTCGTAGCGGGCGATCTCGTCGCGCGCCGTCAGGTTCACCTCGTCGAGCGAGGCCGTCGTGTCCGGCGCCGCGCCGGCATGCATGAACACCGTGCGGCCCACCCGTGCGGCAATCGGGAGGCTTCGGAGCCAGCGGCCGTAGTCGCCGTCGGGACCCAGGGCCCGCCGGTAGGCCAGACAGCCTGGCGGATAGGCGGCCTTCCACGAGGCCTCGGTGCGCGCCAGCCCGGCCGGCTGCTCGCCGGGGCGGCGGCGGGCGCGCTCGCGCGCGAGCGCCTCGTAGGCCCGCCACCCGTCCCGCTGCTCGGCGGCCGCGTCGTCGACGGCGAAGCTCGCGCAGATCCCGGGCGTCACGTCACGCAGTTCGCCGAGGAGGTTCATCACCTCGTGGTTGCCGAGGAGTGCCACGACCTGGCCGCCCGAGCGCGGCGCTTCGCCGGTGAGCCGGATGAGGAGATCCATGACGGCGCGCACGTCCGCGCCACGATCGGTGATGTCGCCCGTTTGCACGAACGTCGTCGCGCCCCCGGCCCATTGGCCGTCGCCATCGACGAGGTCGGTGGCGCGCAGGATCGCCAGGAGACCGGTCACGCTGCCGTGGACGTCGCCGACGGCGACGACCCGTGGCGCGGGCGCCTGCCGGGCGAGCGGCACGGCCGGCCAGAGCGCCGCCGGCAGGAGCACGAGGGCGAGCCAGGCAGGGCGGCGCATCAGGCCGTCACTCGAGGAAGACGCGGGCGGCGCCCCGCGCCTTGACCAGCTTCGCCACCGCCGTCCGCATGTGATCACGGCGCGTCAGGATGGCCCTGCGCTCGTCGGCGGTCAGCCACGCCCCGAGGGCCTGCGAGAGGTCGGCGTCGGTGAGCGCGTCGATGCGCGCCCAGAGACGTCGGTCGATCGTGTTCGGGGCGGCGATGCCGTCGAACGAGGTGCGCGTCGTGAAGGCGCGCGAGTGATCGATGAGGAAGAGGTGCCAGTCGGCGTCGTACAGCAGGTTGCCCTGGTTGCGGTCGATGTTCGCGATGAGCTGATCGAAGAGCTTCATCCGGCTGACCTGCCGCGACCACTCGGGTTCGGGACCACGGGGCGGCGCGTGCATGTCCCAGCCGGTGGCGTGCTCGATCCAGAGGATGGCCGCGCCCACCTTGCCGTCCATCGTGCGCTCGACCACCGGCGGCACCATCCCGAGGTCCAGCAGGCGGTCCAGGCGGTAGGCAGCGATCTCGGCCTTGTAGCTTTCTCGGTAGCCGCCGCGGCGCTGCGGCGGGAGCGGCTTCCAGGCGAAGCGCGCCGCCGGGCCACCGGGCGCGAGCGTCGCGCGCTGCGGCTTGGTGACTCCGACCGGCACCGGCTCCACGCGGGTCACCACGCCCGTGGTCAGCGCGTCCTCGAACGCACGCTCCTGCCCGGTCCAGATCCGGGAGCAGGTATCGGGCGCCTCGCGGGGCGCCACCCCGGACTGCGCTGCCGCCGCCCCAGGGGTGATCGGGCCGGCGAGCGCGACGCCCAAGATCAGCGCGGGAAGTCGGAGCGGCGGGGGCGTCATGCGGGGCGTGTCGATCGTCGTCCACTCGCGGGTCGCCGTCAACGCCTGTTCCATGCGGCAACGACCGTTGCCGGCGGCCATGCCGCCCGCAGGCGCGCATCGCCGCTCTGACGGCAACCGCGGTTGACGGCGGCTGGCCCGGGGCGGCCTGTGCGCCGATGTGCAGGCCGGGCGCAAGTGGCTGGCCGCGCGGGCCTTTGCCGGATCCGGCTCGCGGTGTGACGTCCCTTGCAGTGTGCCGGGCGTCCGCACGGACGCCGGGTACGTGGTGACCGCTGACCTCGGGTGTCCGTCTCCGGCGCTCCGTGCGCGACGCCGACAATTCGACAAGGAGACACGTTCATGACTTCGACGCTGACCCGCACGACTCTGCTGCTCTCGCTCCTGTTCGTTCCCGCCGCCGTCGCCGGCGCGGCCGCGCAGGCGCCGCCGGCCCGCACCGCCGCCGCGCCCGTGAACCTCAACACCGCCTCGGCCGCCGAGCTCGAATCGCTGCCCGGCATCGGTCCGCGTGCCGCGCAGCGCATCGTCGAGTACCGCACGAAGAACGGGGGATTCAAGAAGGTCGAGGACCTCATGAAGATCCAGGGCATCGGCGAGCGCAGCTTCCTGAAGCTGAAGCCGCTCGTGACCATCGGTGGCGGCCGGACCGATGCGAAGTCGCCGCAGTAACCAGGCCGTGGAGCCGCGGGCCCTCGCCCGCGGCTTCCGCACGGCCGCGCCTCGGGGCCGCGCCGCGGGCTACTCGCTGGTGGAGGCCGTGCTGGCGCTCGGGCTCGTCGGGGTCGTCGCGGCCGTGGCCGTGCCGGTCCTGACGCGGGCACAGGACGCGGCCGACGCGGCCTCGGCCGCCCGCTATGTCGCCTCCCTCGTGGCACGCGCGCGGTTCGACGCGGCGCGCCAGCAGCGGACCGTGGCGTTGCGCTTCCTGCCGACCACGCCGCCCTCCTTCGTGCGCGTCGTCGACGGCGACGGCGACGGCGTGACGGCGGCCGACATCGCGTCGGGGGTGGACCGTGTGAGCGGACCGGCGGATCGCCTCGAGGACCACTTCCAGCGGGCGCGCTTCGGCGTGACCGGCGCCGTGGCCGCGATCGGCGAAACGCGGACGCTCGGTGGGAGCGACGACCCGATCCGGTTCGGCGTGGCCCGCCAGATCAGCGTGAGCCCGCTCGGCTCGGCGACGAGCGGCACGGCGTACGTCACGAGCCACGCGGGCGTGCAGTTCGCCGTCCGCATCGCCGGGGCGACCGGTCGTGCCCGGATCCTGCGCTACGACCGCGGGCGGGGGACGTGGCAGCCGTACTGACCCACCAGGACCGGCGCCGATCGCAACGCGGACCGGCCGCGCGTATCGGCGTCGGCGACCTGGCGGTGCTCCGGCCGGGCGTGAGCGTCCGGCTGGTCGCGATCTCCGCCGTTGGGACCCTGGTGGAATCCGACGTGCCCGTCCGCCCCGACGCCCGGAGTGAGCTCACGCTGGACGGTCCGGGCGGCCGGCGGTGGACCGTGAACGTGCGCGTCCTGCGCTGTTGGGTGGCCGCGCTCGCGCCCATGCGCTACCAGGCGGCGATGGCATTCGAGCGGGCGCTGGAGCGGGGTAGCGAGTAATCACTACCCGGATCGTCCGTTTCCGGTCAGGGTAGGTCCTACCCGGCCACCGGCTCGGGCGTTCGAACGAAGGGCCCGGCTTCCCGGAAAACGCGCCGCGTGGCCGGTTCCTGCGCGGTGTGGCATCGAGATTGGTTTGGGGGGAGGACGGGGAGGTCTCGCCGATGGACGATCGCCATACGAACGACGCGCACGCACGGGACGAGGGCCGGGGACGGGATCGGCGCGACGGCCTCCACGCCCTCGTGCGCGCGCTGGCGACCCACCTGGTGTCGGGCGAGCCGAGAGTGAGGCTGGACGGCGTGCTGGAGTCCGGGTTGGCCCGCGCCCTGGGCGCCGCCTGGTTGCGCACCGTGCACCACGACCAGCAGGGACGCCCGCCCTCGCCTCGCGGCGCGCGCGTGCTCAGCGCCGGCCCCGCACCAGGCCAGCACGTCCTGTTCGAGCTTGCGCTCCTCGATCGCCGGCTGGATGCGTGGGACGAGCAGCTCCTCGAGACGGCCGCTCACCTGCTGACGCTCGCGCAGGCCGCCGACCGCCAGTTCGTGCCTCGGGCCTCGGCCAGCCGCGGCGGCGCGGGTGCGGCGCCCCTCATCGGCTCCAGCGTCCAGATGCGCGCCCTGCGCGATCGGATCGAGCGCGTCGCCGGTTCGAACTTCACCGTCCTCATCCAGGGCGAGAGCGGCACGGGCAAGGAACTGGTGGCCCGGCAGATCCACGAGTTGAGCGACCGGCGGCGCGGGCCGTTCGTGGCCATCAACTGCGCGGCGCTGGTCGAGTCGCTGCTCGAGGCCGAACTGTTCGGCATCGAGGACCGCACGGCCACGGGCGTGCGGGGGCGGCGCGGGAAGTTCGAGCACGCGGAGGGCGGCACGCTGTTCCTCGACGAAGTGGCCGACCTGTCGCTGGCCGCCCAGGCGAAGCTCCTCCGGGCCATCCAGGACCTGGCCGTCGAACGGGTGGGAGGCCATGCCACGCGTCAGCTCGACGTCCGCGTGGTGGCCGCCACGAACAAGCCGCTGGCGGGGCTGGCGGACCGCGGCCTGTTCCGGGCGGACTTGTACTACCGGCTGGGCGGTCTCGAGGTGGTCGTGCCGCCGCTGCGCGATCGCCGCGACGACATCCTCGAGCTGGCGCACTACTTCCTGGCCTGTCACGGCGGGCGCGGGACGGTGGCCCTGTCGCCGACCGCGGCGGACGCGCTGCAGGCGTACCACTGGCCCGGCAACGTGCGGGAACTGCAGCGGACGCTCGAGGGCGCGGTGGCGATGTCCACGTCCAGGCTGATCGAGCTCGACGACCTGCCCACGGCGCTTCGCGGGTCGTACGCCGACGTCGTCGTCCCGTCCCTCGAGGCCAACGACAGTCTCCGGATGTGGGCCAGTCGCTACGCCAAGCTCGTGCTGGCGCGGTCGGGACACAACAAGCGCAAGGCGTGCCGTGCCCTGGGCATCAGCTACCACACGCTGCAGGCACACCTGCGCTACCGCGGTGGAGGGGAGGCGCCACGCGAGGTGGAGGACGACGTCGCCTGAACGGGGTGCCGGCGCGCGGCGCGCGCAACGGGGAACCACGCGCACCGTCCTTGACCGTGGTGGTCGGCCGTAGTACTTTTCTGCGGATTCCGGCATCCCAACGGGCCCGCATGAGCGACACCGCAACGTCCCCTCTGAAGAAGACCGCCCTCCACGCCGCCCACCTCGCCCTCGGCGCCCGCATGGTGCCGTTCGGCGGGTGGGACATGCCCGTCGAGTACTCCGGCATCTCGGCCGAACACCTGGCCGTCAGGACCGCCGCCGGCCTCTTCGACGTGTCCCACATGGGGCAGATCGAGCTGGCCGGCGCCAACGCGCTCGCCGCGGTCCAGCACATCACCTCCAACGACGCCTCGAAGCTCCAGCTCGGGCAGGCGCAGTACTCGGCGCTGACCACGCCGGACGGCACCTTCGTGGACGACGTGCTCGTCTACCGGTTCGCCGACCGGCACTTCCTGCTGGTGGTGAACGCGTCGAACATCGAGAAGGACCACGCCTGGATCGCGGCGCACGCGCCTGAGGCGGGCGAGGTCGCCATCGTCAATTCGAGCGACCGGTATGCCCTCATCGCGGTGCAGGGCCCCAAGGCCCGCGGCATCGTGCAGCGCCTGACGGCGGTGGACCTCTCGGCCATCAAGTACTACTGGTTCGCGCACGGGGAGATCGCGGGCGTGCGGGGCACGCTGTCGCGCACCGGCTACACGGGCGAGGACGGCTGGGAGATCTTCGTGCCGCCTCAGTTCGCGACCACGGTCTGGAACGCCGTCCTCGAGGCCGGCCGGCCCGACGGGCTGGTGCCGTGCGGCCTCGGCGCGCGCGACACGCTGCGGCTCGAGGCGGCGATGCGCCTCTACGGCAACGACATGGACGAGACGTCGACCGTGCTCGAGTGCGACCTGGGCTGGATCGTCGGCTGGAACAAGAGCGAGTTCATCGGCCAGGACGTGCTCGTGCGGCAGAAAGCCGAGGGCGTCCCCAAGAAGATCGTCGGCTTCGAGATGGTGGACCGCGCCATCGCCCGGCACGGGCATCCGGTGCACCACGGCGGCGCCCAGGTGGGCGTGGTCACGAGCGGCACCCACACGCCCTTCCTGAAGAAGGCCATCGGCATGGCCTACGTTCCGGCGGCGCTCGCGGCGCCCGGGACCGAGTTCACCGTGGACATCCGCGGACGCATGGCCCGCGCCGTCGTCGTGCCGATGCCGTTCTACAAGCGGCCGAAAGGCTAGGAGCTGCCCGCATGTATCCGAGCGATCTCAAGTACACGAAGGACCACGAGTGGGTACGCATCGACGGCGACACCGGCACGGTCGGCATCACCGACTTCGCGCAGCAGCAGCTGGGTGACGTCGTCTACGTCGATCTCCCCGAGGTCGGCACGACGCTGACGGTCGGGCAGCCGTTCGGCACGATCGAGTCGGTCAAGGCGGTCTCGGAGCTCTTCGCCCCCGTGGCCGGTACCGTCACCGACGTGAACGCCGCGCTCAAGGATCGGCCGGACGCCGTGAACTCCGCGCCGCACGACTCCTGGATGATCAAGGTCCGGCTCGCCAACCCCGCCGACGCCGACCAGCTGCTCGCGGCCGGGGACTACGAAGCTCTGACGCACTGATCGCGCCTCCCGCGCCGGATACCCGATGGACACGTTCGTTCGCCGCCACGTCGGCCCTCGTCCGCACGACCTGCCCCGGATGCTCGAGGTGATCGGGGCCTCCTCGCTCGACGCCCTGATCGACGAAGCGATTCCCGCGTCGATCCGCCGCTCCGGGCCGGTGGCGCTGCCGCCCGGCGAGTCCGAACACGAGTACCTGACGCGCCTCCAGTCGGTCGCCGCCAGGAACCGGATCCTCAAGTCCTGCATCGGCCTCGGCTACTACGACACGATCACGCCCAGCGTGATCCGACGCTGCCTGTTCGAGAACCCGAGCTGGTACACGCCGTACACGCCCTATCAGGCCGAAATCGCCCAGGGGCGCCTGGAATCGCTCCTGAACTACCAGACCATGGTCTGCGACCTCACGGGCCTGCAGGTGGCCGGCGCCTCGCTGCTCGACGAGGGGACGGCGGCCGGCGAGGCGATGACGCTGCTCCATCGCGTGTCGCCGAAGAAACTCCAGCACGGCGGTGTGTTCCTGGCGGCCGACACGGTCTTCCCGCAGACCCTGGCGGTCCTCCACGGGCGCGCCGAGCCACTCGGCATCACCCTGAAGGTGCAGCCGGTCGCCGAGATGCGGTTCGACGATCCGGACGTGTTCGGCGTCCTGCTGCAGTATCCGGACGAGGGAGGCGCGGTCGTCGATCCGTCGACGGTCATCGCGGCCGCCCACGACCACAAGGTGCTGGTCGCGGTGGCGACCGACCTCCTGGCGCTCACGCTGCTGACGCCGCCGGGCGAGCTCGGCGCCGACGTGGCGCTGGGGAACTCGCAGCGCTTCGGCGTGCCGCTCGGGTACGGCGGGCCGCATGCGGCCTTCTTCGCCACCCGCCAGGACTACATCCGGCACGCGCCGGGCCGCATCATCGGCGTCTCGGTGGACGCGCAGGGCCATCGCGCCTACCGGATGACCCTGCAGACCCGGGAACAGCACATTCGTCGGGAGAAGGCCACCTCGAACATCTGTACCGCCCAGGCGCTCCTGGCGAACATGGCGGCCATGTACGCCGTGTACCACGGCCCCGAGGGCCTCACCGCCATCGCGACGCGCGTCCACGGCCTGACGCAGGCGCTCGACGCGGGGCTCGGCGCACTCGGCCTCACGCAGGCCAACGCCCACTACTTCGACACGCTTCGCGTCACGCTGACGCCGGCACAGGCGTCCGCGGTCCGCGACGGGTCCGTGGCCGCCGGGTTCAACCTGCGGCACGTGGACGACGTCACGGTGGGCATCTCGCTCGACGAGACGACCACCGCGGACGATGTGGCAGCGCTCGTCGGTGCGTTCGCGCGCGCGATCGGGAAGGCCGCTCCCGCACCGACGGCCGCCGACGGCAGCGCGCTGCCGCAGGGGCTTCGCCGGCAGACCGCGTTCCTGACGCATCCCGTTTTCCACCGCCACCGCTCCGAGAGCGAGATGATGCGGTACCTCAAGGCACTGGAGCGGAAGGACATCGGGCTCGACGTGTCGATGATCCCGCTCGGCTCGTGCACGATGAAGCTGAACGCGGCCAGCGAGATGTACCCGGTCACCTGGCCGGAGTTCTCGCGCCTCCACCCGTTCGCGCCGGTGGACCAGGCCGCCGGGTACGCCGAGATCTGCCGGGAGCTCGAAGCTGCGCTGGCCGAGCTCACGGGCTTTGCCGCCACGTCGCTCCAGCCGAACTCGGGTGCGCAGGGTGAACTGGCCGGGCTGCTGGTGATCCGCGCGTGGCACCAGGACCGCGGCGAAGGGCATCGGAACGTCGTGCTCATTCCGGCCTCGGCGCACGGCACGAACCCGGCCAGCGCGGTCATGGCCGGCTACCGCGTGGTCGTGGTCGCCTCGGACGCGAACGGCAACATCGACGTGGCGGACCTGAAGGCCAAGGCGGCCGCGAACAGCGCGAACCTGGCCGCGCTGATGGTCACCTATCCGTCGACGCACGGTGTCTTCGAGGACGCCATCAAGGACATCTGCGCGGCCGTGCACGAACACGGCGGCCAGGTGTACATGGACGGCGCGAACATGAACGCGCAGGTCGGCCTGACCAGCCCGGCCATCATCGGCGCAGACGTCAACCACATCAATCTCCACAAGACCTTCGCGATCCCGCACGGCGGCGGTGGTCCGGGCATGGGGCCGATCTGCGTCGCCCAGCACCTGGCGCCGTACCTGCCGGGCCATCCGCTGGCGTCGACGGGCGGCGCGCGCGGCATCCTGCCGATCGCCGCGGCGCCCTGGGGCAGCGCCAGCATCCTGCTCATCTCGTACGGCTACATCAAGATGCTCGGCGGCGACGGCGTCACCGAGGCCACCAAGTACGCCATCCTCAACGCGAACTACATCAAGTCGCGCCTCGAGTCGCACTACGACGTGCTCTACACGCGTGCGAACGGGCGGGTGGCGCACGAGATGATCTTCGACCTGCGGAAGTTCAAGGCTGCCGGCGTCGAAGAGGGGGACGTGGCCAAGCGCCTCATGGACTACGGGTTCCATGCGCCCACCGTCTCGTTCCCGGTGCCCGGCACGCTCATGATCGAGCCGACCGAGAGCGAGGACAAGGGGGAGCTCGACCGTTTCTGCGACGCCCTGATCGCGATTCGCCAGGAAATCGAGGACGTGGTGACGGGGAAGGCCGACGCGAAGGACAACGTCCTGAAGAACGCCCCCCACACGGCCGCCGTCGTCACGGCCGATACGTGGACGCACCCCTACGGCCGCGAACAGGCGGCGTTCCCGCTGCCCTGGGTGAAGGCGAACAAGTTCTGGCCCAGCGTGGGCCGCATCGACAACCCCTACGGCGACAGGAACCTCGTCTGCATCTGCCCGCCGATGGAGGCCTACGAGTAGCGCGCCCAGGCCGCGCCTCCACATGCAGGACTCCAGGCGCGTCGGCCCGCTCCGCGTGCTCAACACGCGCCAGATGCGCGCCGTGGACCGGCGTACGATCGACGAGGTCGGCGTCCCGTCGATCGTGCTGATGGAGAACGCCGGCCGGCAGGTCGTGGCGGCGCTCGACAGCCTGGTGGACGACCTGGCCGCGCGCCGCGTGGCCGTGCTGTGCGGCACGGGCAACAACGGCGGCGACGGGTTCGTCGTCGCGCGGGCCCTGCACCAGCGCGGGCTCGACCCGGCC
>JAWKHS010000031.1 GCA_041394705.1 Vicinamibacterales bacterium | reverse complement strand
GGCGTCTTCTTGGTGACGACCTTTGGGTTGAGCGTGCGCTTGACGTGGTCCAGCTCGCGCTGCACCTTCTGCACGGCCTCGACCGCGTCCTTCACCTCGTCCACCATGCGCCGCTTCACGGCCTCGGTGAACTCGATCTTCCGGATGAGCCGCGAGACCTCGACGTGGGCCCGCATGTGCTTCCAGGCCGCGCGGCGGTACTTCTTCTTGTCCTTCTTCAGCACCGTGCCGAGCTTCTCGCGCAGCTTCTCCTCGGCGACGCGCGCCTTGCGCACCGCGTCGATCTGGCGGAGGAACTGCTGCGCCCGCTGCTCGATGCGGTCGTCCGTGATCTCCTCGTCGTTGAAGATTACGAGCTCGCGGACGGTGCGCTCGCCGGCCTTCAGCTG
This sequence comes from Vicinamibacterales bacterium, assembly GCA_041394705.1. Taxonomy (GTDB): domain Bacteria; phylum Acidobacteriota; class Vicinamibacteria; order Vicinamibacterales; family UBA2999; genus CADEFD01. Next base: position 46,543 of record JAWKHS010000031.1, on the reverse strand, counting down.
GTCGCCCATCCGGATGACGGCCTTGATGATGGCCGGCATGCGGGAGATGGACTTGATGACCGACAGCTTGCCGCGCTCGATGCGCTTGGCGATGGCCACCTCGCCCTCGCGGGTGAGCAGCGGCACCGTGCCCATCTCGCGCAGGTACATGCGGACGGGGTCGTTCGTCTTGTCCAGCGCGCCGGGCGTGAGGTCCAGCTCGGTGCCGTCCTCCGCGTGGGCCGGGCCCTCGCCGCGCTCCATCGTGTCGCGCTCGCGGTAGCCCTTCTCCGTGTCGACGAGGTCGATGCCGGCGTTGCCGAACACCGTGAAGAGCTCGTCGAGCTCCTCGGGATTGGACGTGACCTCCGCCGGAAGCACGTCGTTCACCTCGTCGTACAGCAAGTACCCTTTCTCCTTGCCGATGATGAGGAGCTGACGGACTTCTTCGAATCGTTCTTCGAGCGGCGATGACAAAGGCATTACCTCCGACGGGACACGCGGGCGATCGGGGCGTTCTGGCAGGTGTGATCGACGGCGGGACAGCTTTCCATTCTAACGGGCGGCGGGGCGCTATCTTTCGCCAAGTTGACGGCGGATCGCAATCTTTTTCATGACCAGTTCCGTGAGCCGGGCCGACCCGGTGTCCGAGGCCGCCAACTGCGCAATTTCTCGATCGATGTCGGCCAGCTCACGCCGGGTCCGCGCCTTGCCCAAGGCTTCCACGCACGCCGTCAGGTCGAGCACGGGGGCCTGACGCTCCGCCCCGGCCTTCGTCAGCAACCGTGCCTCCCTATCACTTAGACGCGCCATGAGCGCGGTTGGCAACATGCCAGGGGCCTCCTGGGCCACGCGTCGGGCGGCCTGCAGCAGGGATTGGGACGCAAGTCCTTCCAAATCAACATCTTGCAGTAGAAGGAGCGCCGCCGCCGCCTGCTCTGGCTCATGCACGATCGCCCAGAGCAGCCCGCGTTCGGTCTCCGTCAGCGGCGTGTTGGCCACCGGAGCCGGGAGCGGCACGGTGGTCCGGCGCGCTGCCGCCGCCTTCCGGATCTCGGCGCGGACCACCTCTTCGGTCACCCGCGCCCGGTGGGCGAGGCGGTCGGCGAACTGGTCGCGGGCGGCGGGATCCGGGACGCGGGCGGCCACCGCCAGCATCTGGTGCAGGAACTCCCGCCGGCCCTCGTCACGGGTGAGATTGTGTGCAGCGGCCGCACGGTCGAGGAGGAACTCGAGGTACTGCTGGGACCGCTTCAGCTCGGCCAGGTACGCCTCGCGCCCGTGCTTCTGGACGAACGTGTCGGGGTCGTCGCCTCCCGGCAGGCGCAGCACGTTGACGCTGAAGTTCGCCTCCACGAGCAGCTCGCTGGACCGCTCGGCCGCCGACTGCCCGGCGTTGTCGGGATCGAAGTTGATGATCACCTTCGGCACGAACCGTCGCAGCATCTGGGCCTGCTGCGTGGTGAGCGCCGTGCCGCACGTGGCCACCACCGGGAGGCCCCCCGCCTGGTAGAGCTGCGCGAAGTCGAAGTAGCCCTCCACGACGATCGCGAACTTCGACGCGCGCAGCTCGCTCTTCGTCAGGTTGAGGCCGTAGAGCGTCCGGCTCTTCGTGTAGATGGGCGTCTCGGGCGAGTTCAGGTACTTCGGCACCTGGTCCGGTTCGAGCGCGCGGCCGCCGAAGGCGACGATGGAGCCGCTGTCGCGCGCGATGGGCACCATCAGCCGGTTGCGGAAACGGTCGACCACCGTGCCGTCGTCGCGCACCGACACGAGGCCGCTCTGGCGGATCAGCCCCTCGGGAAAGCCCTGGTCCTTGAGCCGGCGGTAGAGGGCGTCGCGCGTGGGCGGCGCCCAGCCGAGGCGCAGCGCGTCGACCGTCTGGGGCGTGAGCCCGCGGTTCTTCTGCAGGTACTCGCGGTGGCGCGCGCCGGCCGGCGAGGCGAGCTGCTCGCCGAAATGGGCGGCGGCCACCTCGTGCATCTTGAGCAGCGCCTCGCGCTCGGCCGCGCTCTCGGTCTGGCCTTCGCCGGCCTCCAGCTCGGGCAGCGGGATGCCGAACTTGCCGGCGACGAACCGGACCGTGTCCTGGAACCCCAGCTTCTCCTGGAGTTCGATGAACTTGAAGACGTCGCCCCCGGTGTTGCAGCCGAAGCAGTGGAAGAAGCCCTTGTCCCGGTTGACCGTGAACGACGGCGACTTCTCGTTGTGGAACGGGCAGAGGCCCTTGTAGCTGGCGCCCGCCTTCCGGAGCGACACGTAGTCCTGGATCACCGTGACGATGTCGGCGGCGACCCGGACCTCGTCGATGAAGGACTGGGGGAACTTCGGCATTGGGCGGGAGCCCGGCGCCGCGTGCGTCCGGACCCGGGTCCCCTGTAGTTTACGCGCCGCGTCGCGCCCGGGCGGCGGCCGCATGCCTCGAGCGCCACCCGGGCGGCGCCGGGCGCGGGCCGCCTCCCGAGGCCTTCCCGGCGACGGCCTCCGCGGGTACCAGGCGCCCTGTCCGGTTTCGCCGGTCTGGCCGTATACTGCGGGCCGTTCCCGGCTCCCATCCGCAAGGAGGCCCGTATGTCCGTGTCGCGTCGCAGTTTCGTGAGGACGGTAGGCGTCGGTGCCGGCCTGTCCACCGCATTCATCATCGGTCGCGGCCGCGAGGCGATGGCCCTCGAGACGGCCGGGGCGCTCCAGCCGCCGGACGACGGCGGTTTCATTCGCATCAACTCCAACGAGAACGCCCGGGGACCGGGCAAGAGCGCCATCGACGCGCTGCAGGCCGGGATCTCGCCGCGGGTCGGCCGCGGCTACCCGCCGGACTACATCGACGTGCTGGTGGACACCATCGCGTCGACCTACGGCGCCAAGAAGGAGAACGTCATCATCGGGACGGGCTCGGGCCCGATGCTCGAGGCGGCGACGCGGGCGTTCTGCACGATGGACAAGCCGCTCGTCACGGCCGCGCCGACCTTCACCACCTGCGAGCAGACCGCCCGGCGCATGGGCGTGCCGGCGAAGGTGATCCAGGTGGACCGCTCCTTCGGCCTGGACCTCGACGCGATGGCCGCGGCCGCGAAGGGCGCCGGCCTCGTGTTCTTCTGCAACCCGAACAACCCGACCGGCACCGCGCACGATCTGACGGCCGTCGAGGCGTTCGTGCGGGGCGTCAAGCAGGCCTCGCCGGGCACGACGATCCTCGTGGACGAGGCGTACATCGACTACACGCACGGCGCCGGCGTGAAGACCGCGGCCGGCCTGGCGCGGGAACTGCCGGGCGTCCTCGTGACGCGGACGTACTCCAAGGCGCACGGCATGGCCGGGCTGCGGCTGGGGTACGCCATCGGGCAGCCCGAGACGGTGCGCGCCGTCGCGTCCGCGTGGGGCCTCGGCAGCGTGAACACGCTCACGGCGGCGGCCGGCATCGCGTCGCTCCGCGACACGAAGCACCTCGAGGCCGAGCGCACCGAGAACGCGCGCGTCCGCGACTTCACGCTGCAGGCGTTCCGCGACATGGGCTTCGAAGGCACCAACGCGCACACCAACTGCGTGTTCATCGACATCAAGCGGTCGGCCAAGGAGTTCCGCGACGCGTGCGCCGAGCACAAGGTCAGCGTCGGACGCGACTTCCCGCCGTTCGAGAAGTCGCACACCCGCATCTCGCTCGGCACGATGGACGAGATGCAGCGCGCCGTCGCGGTCTTCCGCAAGGTGCTGAACGCCCCGGCGCGCAGCAGCGCGGGCCGGTAGTCCACGGCCGGCCGCCAACGGCCAGCCCGGGAGAGCTCGAGGGCCAGCGGCGCCGTGCGCGCCGGCTGGCCCTTCGTGCGTACGGGCCGTCGCGCGCCCCCGCGCCTGCGCACCTCGGCGCATGGCGTCCCCCCGTCCGCGGCGCCGCGCGCGGTTCGGCGCATGGCGGCACCTACGACTGCTGGTAGTAGATCGACGCCGGACGCTAGACTCGCGCTCTGGCACCCCGTTCCATGGTCACCGTCGAGCGCCTCACCAAGCGCTTCGGCCGCATCACCGCGCTCGACGCCGTCACGCTCGAGATTCGGCGCGGCGAAGTCCTGGGCCTCATTGGCCCCAACGGCGCGGGCAAGACCACCCTGTTCGAGTGCGTGGCGGGCGTCCTGCCGTACGACGCCGGCACGGTCGTGGTCGACGGTCGGGCGGTCCGGCCGGGCACGCCGGGCTCCGGGATGTTCTACCTGCCGGACGCGGTCGCGCCGTGGCCGAGCCAGCGCGTGGGCTGGGTGCTCGACTTCGTCACCGGGTATTTCGGCGGCGACGCGGCCATGAAGGCGGTCGTCGTCGAACGCCTGGCCCTGGGGCCGCTGCTCGACTGGACCATCGGCACGCTGTCCAAGGGACAGCGCAAGCGCGTGCTCCTGGCCGTGGGGATGCTCACCCCCCACCCGCTGCTCCTCGCCGACGAGCCCTTCGATGGCCTGGACCTCCGGCAGACGCGCGAGGTCGGGGACGCGCTGCGCGAGCACGCCGCCGCGGGCCGCACGCTCTTCCTGTCGATCCACCAGATCACGGATGCCGCCCGCGTCTGCGATCGCTTCGTGCTGCTGAGCGCCGGCCGCGTCTGCGGCACGGGCACGCTCGAGGAGCTCGCCGGGCACCTGCCGGCCGGCGCCGCAGCGTCCGGCGCCCCCACGCTCGAAGAGGTCGTGCTTGCCCTCACGTAGCACGGCCTTCCGGTGGCTGCTCGCGAAGGAGTGGCGCGAGCTGGCGGCGTCGCGCGCCTGGTGGGTGCTGCTCGTCCTGATGGGGCCGCTCGTGGGCTGGTCGTTCATCAGCGCCACGGCCACCTACGCCGAGCTCAGCGCGTACGGCGCCAACGACGGCGTCGGCGAGATCTTCTCGCCCCTCGTCGGCATCTGGGCGCCCACTTTCAGCGCCGTCGAGCTGGCGGCCGTGTTCCTGCTGCCGTTCGTGGCCATCCGCGTCGTCGCCGGCGACCGGCAGAGCGGCGCGCTCAAGATCGAGCTGCAGCACCCCCTGCCGATCGCGCTGCGCATGGCGGCCAAGGCCGTCGTGCTGCTGGCGGGCTGGACGATCGCGATGGTGCCGGCCCTCGCGGCCGTCCTCCTCTGGGCCCTGCAGGGCGGCTTCGTCCACGTGCCCAGCGTGCTCTCCGTGCTGGCCGGCCACTTCTTCAACGCCGGCATCACGGTGGGACTCGCGTGCGCGGCCGCCGCGTTCACCGAGCACCCCGCCACGGCCGCGATCGTCACGCTCAGCGTGACGGTGGGCACCTGGATCCTCAACTTCGTCGCCGCGGTCCAGGGCGGACTCTGGGAGAAGGCCGCCGACTACACGCCGACCGCCATGGTGGGCGAGTTCCAGCACGGCCTGGTGCGCGCCGACGTCGTGGCGGCGGCCATCGCGCTGACCCTCTTCGGCCTGGCGCTGTCGGGCATCTGGAGCCGCCTCGGGGTGGCGCCCAGGCGGAAGGCCTACGCGTCGCTGGCCGCCGCCGGCCTCACCGCAGCCGCGCTCACGGGCGCCGCCTTCCTGCGGCCGGCCTGGGACGTGTCCGAGAACCGGATGAACTCGTTTCCCTCCGCCGAGGAGGCGCTGCTCCGGACGATCCGGCAGCCGCTGCGGATCGAGGTGCACCTGGCGCCCGAGGACCCGCGGCGGCTCGACTTCGAGCGCCGCGTGCTGTCCCGTCTCCGCCGCGTCGTCGCGGACCTGCGGGTCGACTACGTGTCGTCCACCACCTCGGGCCTCCTCGAGCAGGCGAGCGACCACTACGGCGAGATCTGGTACGAGATGCTCTTCCAGCGCCGCATGACGCGGGCGACCACGCCCGAGAGCGCGCGCGACGAGATCTTCGAGCTGGCCGGCTTCGTGTTTCCGCCCGAAGCCGAAGACGAGGTCTTCCGCGGGCACCCTCTGGCCGCCGAGCCGCGCGGCGCCCGCGCCGTCTACTACGGCCTCTGGCCCCTGCTGGTCGCCGTCACCGGCACGTTCGTTCACAGGAGGCAGACATGAGAAGTCCGATTCGTGCGCTCGTCATCGCGCTGGCCGCCGCCGTTCCGCTCGTGGCGGCCGAGCAGAAGGTCGACCTCTCGAAGGAGAAGGTCGGAGGGCCGCCCGCGGCCTTCGAGCCGATGGTCGGAACATGGCGCATCGTCGACGACGGCGGCGAGAAGGCCGTGATGGTGGACGGGCGGCCCTGGGTGGCCGCCAAGGACAACCCGACCAAGCTCCTCATGCAGAGCGCCCGCCGGCTCTACGGCACCTCGAACGAGGAGCTCATGGACAACGCGAAGCAGTTCGCGTTCTTCCCCGTGGCCGTCCTGAAGAGCGTGCCGTCGTTCTCCAACGGCACCATCAGCGTGAAGTTCAAGACGGTGGGCGGTGACGCCGATCGCTGCTCCGGCATCCTCTTCAACGTCAAGCCCAACGGCGACTGGCTGGCCGTGCGCTACAACGACACCGAGAACAACGTCGGTCTCTGGGAGTTCCACAACGGCCTGCGCCGCAACGTCCGCTTCAGCGCCCGCGAGACCAAGTTCATGCTCGACAGGAACACCTACCACGAGCTCAAGCTCGAGGTGGACGGCGCGTCGATCAAGGTGTGGGTCGATGGCGCCCCGGCAATCGACTACACCCTCGGCACCGCCCCCGGCCCCGGCCGTAACGGCGCCCCGCCGAACCCGGATCTCTTCCCCGAGAACAACCCCGTGCTCCGGCCGCCCGTGTCGGGCCGGGTCGGGCTCTGGTCGAAGTCCGACTCGTCCAGCTACTTCAAGGACTACGTCGTCACGCCGAAGTAGCCGCCGCGCGTGACTCGCACTTGCACTCGTTGATCGTGCGCGGAGGTATGTGATGGCGAAGACCGCCCGTCTCCTGACGGCGTGGATGCTGGTGGCCGGCCTGGCGGCCACCACGTCCGCGCAGTCCCCCAACAACGCGACGATTCAGGTGCTCGTCGTCGACCAGCAGGACGCGGTCGTGCCCGCGGCCGAGGTCGTCGTCGTCAACACCGGGACCGGCCAGTCCCGCGCGGCCGTCTCGGGCGCCGACGGCAGCGTGGTCGTGCCGGCGTTGTCCCTGACGGGCACCTACTCCGTCACGGTCTCCAAGGCGGGCTTCGCGACCGAGGAACGCCAGGGCATCGAGCTCAGGAGCGGTGAGACCGCCACGCTGCGGGTGAAACTCCTGGCGGCGGGCGCGACGTCGGAGGTCGTGGTCTACGGCACGGCCCTCGGCGTGCGCGCCGACGCCCAGATCGGACGACGGCTCGACAGCCCCACCATCGACGCCACCCCGATCCTGGGCCGTAAGATCACCACGGTGCCGCTCTTCAACTCGGCCTTCCGGCAGGGCAAGGGCACGGGCGACCTGTTCGTGAACGCCACCTACTTCATCACGGCGTCGGGCAGCCGCCGGACGACCACCTTCATGCTCGACGGCGCCAGCAACGACGAGGGCTGGGGCCGGCAGACGATGCAGGCCACGGTGCCGGTCGGCGCCGTCCAGGAGATGTCGGTGCTCTCGAGCGCCTTCTCGTCCGAGTACGGCTGGACGTCAGGGCCGGCGCTCAACATCGTGACGAAGACGGGCACGAACCAGCTGCACGGCGAGGCCCTGTTCCTGGAGCGTCCCGGGGACTGGCAGTCGAAGACCTTCTCGACGAGCGGCTTCTGTCCGCCATCGGTGTCGAGCTGCGCGACGCCGTCCACGCTCCAGGCGATCAACCCGACCGATCTGCCCGACGCGCTCAGCCAGGGCTCGGCGTCGATCGGCGGGCGCCTGGTGGCGGACCGGACGTTCTTCTTCGTCACCGGCGACTACACCCGCCAGGACCGCACCACGCGGCTGTCGAGCACGCTTCCGGCCTTCGTCCTGCCCGCCGACGGCAGCCTCTCCTACGTGGGCCACTACCGCCAGAAGCTCCTGAACGCCCGGCTCGACCACAAGCTGACGGCGGCCCAGACGCTGATGGTCCGCTTCAACTACGACCACTTCTACGACACGAACCCGAACGACGCCGTCGTCGGGAACAACGCGCCCACCGTCGCGCGCCGCTACACGCGCGGCGCGTGGACGGCGCAGACGAACCACACCGCCGTGGTCCGGCCCTCACTCCTCAACGAGGTGCGCGTCGCCTACCTGCACGGCGACCCTGTGACGCTCTGGGAGCCGCAGGAGCTCTCGACCACCTACACGCGGGCCGGCGCCGCGCCGTTCACGATCGGCGAGTCACGGTCGTCGAACATCCACGGCGAGCAGTTCCAGGTGTCGGATACCCTCACGTGGACGCGCGGGGCGCACACCGTCCGCTTCGGCGGCAGCGTGGCCCGGCACACGTCCGGCGGGACCGGCAGCGAGCCCGGCCAGGCGATCCTCGGCACCTTCACGTTCATCACGTCCACGACCGCCCCGTTCGATCAGCTCACGCTCGCGGACGTGCAGCAGTACACGCAGCCCATCAACTACGGCGTGTCGAGCTACGAGCTCTCCCAGTGGCTGTCGGTCGGGTTCGTCCAGGATCGGTTCCGCGTCCACGACGACCTGACGCTCGACCTGGGCGTCCGCTACGACCGTCAGACGCTCACGGACGCGACGACGAACGTCGTGCCGCGCGTGGGCTTCGGCTGGCACCCCGGCGGCGACCCGCGCCTGGCCGTGCGCGGCGGCTACGGCATGTACTACACGCAGGTCCGCGCCAACGCCCTGGCGAGCGCGCTGACCGGCGGGCTCGACGGGATCACGACCTACACCGCGACGCCGGGCCAGTTCGGGTTCCCGTCATGCCTGACCGGGGCGTGCCTCCCGCTCGCGTTCGACCCGCGCACGCTGCCGGCGTCGCAGCGCCCGGCGCGCAACGTCACGATCCGCGCGGGTCAGCGCGCCTTCTACGAGACGCAGTTCGCCAGCTACGGGCTGGACTTCAGCCTCCTGCCCAACTACCCGGACGAGTTCGTGAACCCCCGGAGCCAGGTGCTGTCGCTCGGCGTCGAGCGGGAGGTGGTGCGCGGCCTGTTCGTGGGCGCCGACTACGTCCGCCAGCACTGGACGAACCTCGATCGCTCGGTGGACCTGAACGCGCCCGCGCCCTTCGACCGCACGGCCGCTGGGCAGACGCGGAGCGCGGCCGCCGCCAACGCGACGCGGCCCATCGTCCCCGTGAACGGCGGCGTGCGCAACGTCAACGTGCTGATGAACCTGGGCACCGCCGACTACGACGGTCTCCAGACGCTCGTGACGTACCGGGGCAACTCGAAGCTCGTCGCGGCGCTCAGCTACACGCTGTCCAAGGCGACGAATACGACCGAGCCCGACGGCAACGGCGTCAACCCGAACGACTCGAACATCGCCCGCCTCGGCGAGGAGGAGCGCGGGCCGAGCGTGGTCGACCAGCGCCACCGCGCCGTCATCACGCTGTCCTACCACCTGCCCTACGACGTCACGGCCGGCACGGTCACCCAGCTCGCCTCGGCGCGTCCGTTCACGTCCACCACCGGCGTGGACAACAACGGCGACGGCGCCAACAACGACCGTCCCGTCGTTGACGGCACGGTCGTTGCCAAGTCGTCCTATCGCGGCACGGGCACGCAGGACGTGTCGGTGTTCCTGGAGAAGCGCTTCCGGCTGCGCACGCAGACGCTGCTCTTCCGCGCCGAGGGGTTCAACCTCCTGAACCACGGCAACATCCTGGGCCGCGCGGTCCAGGTCTACGGCAACACCGACGTGCCCAACGCCACCTTCGGACAGGTCGTGGCCGTGGGCACGGCGTCCAACGCGCTGCCGTCGCTCGCCAACATCGACCCGCCTCGGATGGTGCAGCTCCAGGTGCGGTACCTGTTCTAGATTCGCGGGCTGCGGCCGGAAGGGACCGCCGCGGGGGAGGGGCGCCTTCCCCCGCGCGGCCATCCCCGGTGTCGGTCAGCGCTGTTCGAAGCCGGCCAGCACGTTGACGGCGTTCACGCCGATGTCCTCCACCGCGTAGCCGCCTTCCATCACGAAGAGCGTCGGCCGGCCCATCGCGCCGATCGCCTCGCCCAGCCGCGGAAAGTCGTCCCGCGTCAGCCGGAACTGCGAGATGGGGTCGTGCTCGTACGTGTCCACGCCGAGCGACACGACGATCGCGTCGGGTCCGTAGGTCTGGATCGCGCGTCGGGCGTCGCCGAGGGCCGCGCCGTAGGCGTCCCACGCGGTCCCCAGGGGGAGCGGGTAGTTCCGGGTGAAGCGCTCGCCCTCGCCCGTGCCGTGCTCGTCGGCGTGTCCGAGGAAGTACGGATACTCGACCATCGGGTCGGCGTGGAGCGAGACGAAGAGCACGTCGGACCGGTCGTAGAAGATCTGTTGCGTGCCGTTGCCGTGGTGGTAGTCCACGTCGAGGATGGCCACCCGTCCGGCGCCGCGGTCGAGCAGGAACTGCGCCGCGATGGCCGCGTTGTTCAGGTAGCAGTAGCCGCCCATCGCCGCCGCGCTGGCGTGATGGCCCGGCGGCCGGCACAGGGCGAATGCGCTCGGGGCGCCGTCCGCCACGAGACGGGCCCCCGTGAGCGCGACGTCGGCGCTGGACGTGATGGCGTCCCAGGTGCCGGCCGTGATCGGCACCCCGGCGTCGGACGAGTAGAAGCCCAGCCGGCCGTCGATATGGACGGGCACCCGGTCGTGCCGCATGCTGGACACGGGCCAGACGAGGGGCAGCGCGTCGTTGGTGCGGCCCAGCGCCGTCCAGTCCTGCCACGCCCGGGCCAGGAAGTCCACGAAGGCCGGCGTGTGGACGCGGCTCAGCGGCGCGGTGCCGAAGGCCTCGGGCTCGCTCACCTCGCCCAGGCCGGTCTCGCGCACACGGGCCAGGACGAGCTCCGCCCGCCGTGGCATCTCGAAGCAGGGTTTCAGCTCGCCGTCGATGAGCTCGGCGTTGCCGTGGTGCCGGCGATGGCGTTCGGAGTAGATCGTGCGCATGGAACGTCCCGGGCGTCAGTAGCGATCGTCGTCGGTCGCCGGCGCCATCGGCCACGGTGGGGCCGTGACGCCGTTCACCGTCATGCCTCCCTGCGAGAACATGCCGATGAAGCGCAGCATGCCGGCAGGGAAGGGCAGCGCCGGCTCAGACACCGCGTCGAGGGCCGCGACCTGGGCGTCGGACAGCACGACGTCGAGGCCGTCGAGATTCTGGTCGAGCTGCGCCATCCGCCGGGCGCCGACGATGGTGGACGACACCCCGGGCCGCGCCTGCAGCCACGCCAGGGCCACCGACGCCACGCTGGCGTTCACCTCGGCCGCGACCGTCTCCAGGACGTCCAGGATGCCGTAGGTGCGCTCGGTCAGGTAGTCGGTCACGCGCGCGCCGCGGTCGGCCGTGACCTGGCCGGCATTCGCCCGCGTGTACTTGCCCGAGAGGACGCCGCCCCTGAGCGGCGACCACGGCGTCACGCCGAGGCCCAGCTCCTGCGCCATCGGCATCAGCTCGGCCTCGACGGTGCGCTCGACGAGGGAGTACTCGATCTGCAGGGCGACGAGCGGGGTCCAGCCGCGGAAGGCCGCCTGGGTCTGCGCCTGCGCCACTTTCCAGGCCGGCGTGTCCGAGAACCCGATGTAGCGCACCTTCCCCGCGCGCACCAGGTCGTCGAGGGCGCGCATGGTCTCGTCGATCGGCGTGTGGCGGTCCCAGCAGTGCATCCAGTACAGGTCGATGTAGTCGGTCTTCAGACGGCGGAGCGACTGCTCGCACGCCGCCTGCAGTGACTTGCGGCCGGCTCCGCCGCCGTTGGGATCGCCCGGGTAGAGGTTCGACAGGAACTTCGTCGCGACGACCACCCGGTCGCGGCGTCCAGGCGTGCGCGCCAGGTAGTCGCCGATGATGACCTCGGAGTGGCCGCGCGTGTAGGCGTTGGCCGTGTCGAGGAAGTTGCCCCCGCGATCGAGGTACCGGGCCAGGATCGCCTCGGACTCTTCGACCGACGAGCCCCAGCCCCAATCCTCGCCGAAGGTCATGGTGCCCAGGCACATCGGGCTCACGCGCAGGCCCGAGCGGCCCAGCGTCACGTAGTGATCGAGTGGCATTCGCGGATTATAGGGGGCGCCGCCACGGCCTGGGGGATCCCGCGGCTCGGTGCGACGTGCCGAGGCCGTCCGCCACTGGCGCCACTCGAGCGATCGGGCGCGGCGCCTGACGACGTACACTCGCGGTCGCCATGACATCGCCCGCCACGCTCACCGGCGCCGAAGCCCTCGTCCGCATGTTCGACCTCTACGGCGTGCGTCACATCTTCGGGCTCTGCGGCGACACCAGCCTGCCGTTCTACGATGCGCTCGCGACCCAGCCGCACGGCATCACCCACGTGCTCGCCCGCGACGAGCGCAGCGCCGCGTACATGGCCGACGGCTATGCCAGGGTCGGCGGGCGTCCCGGCATCTGCGAGGGGCCGAGCGGCGGCGGCGCGACGTACCTGCTGCCGGGGCTCGTGGAGGCCAACGAGTCGAGCGCGCCCGTGCTCGGAATCACGTCCGACGTGCCGGTGGCGTCGCGCGGGCGGTATCCGCTCACCGAGCTGGATCAGGAATCGCTGTATCGGCCGCTCACGAAGTGGAACACCGTCTGCGACCGGGCGGATCAGGTGCCCCACGCCATTCGCACCGCCTTCCGGCAGATGACGACCGGCCGGCCAGGCGCGGTGCACCTGGGCCTGCCGTACGACGTCCTCAAGCAGCCCGTCCCTGCGACCGACCTCTGGGTCCAGGCCGATCACGCCGTCTGCCCGGCGTGGCGGTCGGCGCCCGCGCCGGAGGCGCTGGACCGCGCCGCTGAGGCCATCCTGGCCGCCCGCCGCCCGGTGATCGTCTGCGGCGGCGGCGTGGTGACCTCGGGCGCCGAGGCCGCCCTGGCGCGCCTCGCCGCGCTCGTGGACGCGCCCGTCTGCACCACGGTGACGGGCAAGGGCAGCCTCGCCGACACGCATCCGCTGAGCGTGGGCGTCGTGGGCCTGAACGGCGGCGTCGTGTCCACGCGCGCCGTGGTCCAGCAGGCCGACCTCGTGATCTTCGTTGGCTGCCGCGCGGGGTCCACGACGACCGAGCGCTGGACCATTCCCTCCCGCGACGTGCCCGTCGTGCACGTGGACGTCGATCCCGCGGCCATCGGCGCGAACTACCAAACGGCGCACGCCCTGGTCGGCGACGCCCGCCTGGCGCTCGAGGCCCTGGCCGATCGCGTCGGGGCCGCGCTCGGCCCGGCCGCGCCCGGACGGCTGGGCGCCGCAGCCGTGGCCGCCGCGGCCCGGCAGGCCAAGTTCGACGCCTTCGACCGGCTGGCCGCCGAGACGTCGCGTCCGATCCGGCCCGAACGCGTCGTCGCCGCGTTGAACCACGTCCTGCCCGACGACGCGATCGTCGTCGCCGACCCCGGGACGCCCTGTCCGTATCTGTCCGCGTACTACCAGGTGCGCGGGCCCGGCCGCCGCTTCCTGACCAACCGCGCGCACGGCGCCCTCGGCTACTCGATGGCGGCCGCCCTGGGCGCGTGGCACGCCGCCCCCGGGCGCCGGTGCGTGTCGGTGATGGGCGATGGCAGCTTCGGCTTCGCCGTGGGCGAGCTCGAGACGGTCACGCGCTGCAAGGCGCCGCTCCTGATGCTCGTGCTGTCCAACGCCACCTACGGCTGGATCAAGGCCAGCCAGAAGGCCAGCTACGGCGCCCGTTACTACTCGGTGGACTTCTCGGTGACCGACCACGCGAAGGTCGCCGCCGCCTACGGCGTGCGGTCGTGGCGGGTGGAGGACCCGGAGACTCTGGACGGCGTGCTCCGCCAGGCGCTCGAGCACGACGGTCCGACGCTGGTGGACGTCGTCACGCAGCCCCTCCAGGACGCGGCCGCCCCCGTCCTGCAGTGGATGGGGTAGCCGGGCCGGACGGCGCGGTCGGGCCCTCAGTCCTTCAACTCGACGATGGTCGCCCCGCCGCCGCCCTGATTCTCCGGGGCCGGCGCGGCGCGCGCGACGAGCGGGTGGTCCTTGAGGAAGACCTCCAGGCCGCGCCTGAGCGCGCCCGTGCCGTGCCCGTGGACGATCCGGATCTCGCGCTCGTCGGTCACGAGCGCGTCGTCGAGGAACTTCGAAACGCGGTCCACGGCCTGCTCCACCGTGCACCCGATCACGTTGATCTCGCTCAGGAGCCCCTCGCGCGGCGCGAGGTCCACGTTGACCTTCACGCGCCCCGCGCCGCCCTTTGGCGCTGCCGCCAGCTTTCCGGGGCCGGCCGCCGCGGCGGGTCCGACGACCCGCAGGTCGGCCGTCTTCGCGCGCATCCGCTTGCCGCGCACGTCCACTTCGGCGTTCTTGCCGTCGATGGCGACGACGACGCCCTCCAGGCCCAGTCCGCCGACGGCCACGCGCGATCCGACCGTGGCCGGCCGGACCGGTTCGTCGGGCGCTGCCGGCCCTGCGTGGGGCTGGCGCAGGCCCTCCACGATTCGGCCGACGGCCGCCGCCGCCTCGGCCCGCGCCGCGCCCGCCTCGCCCGTGGACACGGCGGCGCCCCGGGCCCGGCCCGACGCCTGTTCGACGAGCGCTTCGGACTTTTCCTTGAGCTGCGCGATGACGGCGTCGATGTCCTGGCGCGCCTGGCGGAGCCGGTCGTCGAGCTTCTCGTTGACGCGCTTCGCGAGCCGGCCCTCGCGTTCGGCCACGGCGGCTTCGCGCTGCCGGAGCGACCGGTTCTGGTCGGCCAGGGCCGCGTGCTCGCGCTCCAGCTTCCGGCGCTCCGCGTCGAGGGCCCGTGCCTGGGCGTCCACGCGGGCGAGGTGGGCGTCGAGCCGCTTCCGGTCGTCGCTCAAGTGGTTGCGGGCGGCCGCGATCACGGCTGGCGGGAGGCCGAGGCGCCGCGAGATCTCGATGGCGAGACTGCGGCCCGGGGCGCCGTAGATGAGCCGGTAGCTCGGCGCGAAGGTCTCGGGATCGAACGCGAAGGCCGCCGTCGTCACGCCGTCTGTGGCCGTGCCCCACGTCTTCAGCGCGTCGTAGTGGGTGGTGGCGACGACGAGCGCCCCGCGCTCCATGAAGTTCGCGATGATGGCCGTCGCCAGCGCGCCGCCCTCCGCCGGGTCGGTGCCCGTGCCCACCTCGTCGAGGAGCACGAGCGCCGGCAACTGGAGCGCGCGGTCCATCCCCGCGATGTTCGTGATGTGCGCCGAGAACGTGCTCAGGCTCGCGGAGATGGACTGCTCGTCGCCGATGTCGGCGAACACCGTCCGGAAGACCGGGACCGTGGACCCGGGCGCCGCCGGGATGTGCAGGCCGGCCTGCGCCATGAGCGCGAAGAGGCCCGTGGTCTTGAGTGCCACGGTCTTGCCGCCCGTATTCGGCCCGGTCACCAGCAGCACGCGCGATGGCGGCGTCAGCAGGACCGTGACCGGCACTGGCGTGGTCACCCGGCGTTCGGCCGCATCCTCGAGCCGTGCGGTGACCCCTTCCATCAGGAGCGGGTGGCGTGCGTCCTTCAGCTCCAGGTGGCCCGCGGCCGACAGGACCGGCTCCACCGCGTTCATCAGGTGCGCGAGCCGCGCCCGGGCCTGGAGCAGATCGAGCTCCGCGGCGACGAGCAGGGCCGTCGCGAAGTCGGCGGGACGATCCCGGAACCGGTCGGTGAGGTCGAGCAGGATCCGGAAGATCTCCTCGGCTTCCTCTTCCTCCGCGGCCACGATGTCGTTGTTGATCTCGACGCCCGCCATGGGTTCGAGAAAGAGCGTGGCGCCCGTGGCCGACGCGCCGTGCACGATGCCGGGCACGCTGGCCCGGTGCTCGGCGCGCACCATCAGCACGGCCCGGCCGTTGCGCTGGGTGACCACGGACTCCTGGAGGTACTTCGCGGTGTCGCGTCCGCGCACGAACTGCTCGAGCGTGGAGCGCAGCGCCGCCCGCTGGCGCCGCAGCCGCTCGCGGATCGAGGCCAGGCGCGGGCTGGCGTGGTCCATCACCTCGCCGTTGATGTCGATGGCGCGCCGGACGGCCGCCACTTCCTCCACGAAGGACGCCAGCTGGCCGACGACCCGCTGGAGGATCGGGAACGCTCCTGGCGCGCGTCCGACCGCGGCCTGTGCCTCGGCGATCGACGCCACGAAGTCGGCGAGGATCCTCAGCTGCAGGGCCTCGAGCGGCCGGCCCTTCACCTCCAGGCCGTCGAGCGCGTGGTCGAGCCCGGCGCCCGCGCGCAGCGGGAACACCCCGTGCTGCTCGACGTAGCGAACGGCTTCGCTCGTCGCCGCCAGCGCCTGCGCCACCCGGTCCCGGTCGGTCTGCGGCGCCTCGGCGAGCATCCGCGCCTTGCCCACGGGCGTGAGCGCGAAGCTGGCGAGGGCCTCGACGATCCGGTCGAACTCGAGCGTGCGGAAGAGGGCGGGAGTCATGGGGAGATGCTTGTAGGGGCTGGGGGCCAGGGGCTAGGGGCTGGAGAAGTCGAAAACACGCTACCACGCTGTCTCACTGGACCACTGTGAGCTGACGCCGTCGCGGCGCGAGGTCCCCATGTGCGAAATCGAGAGTGGCGCTCGTGACAGCGAGACCCCATGAGCCCAGCCCCCAACCCCCAGCCCCCCAGTCCCTACGGGGTTCCTCCAAAGTACCGCCCCGGCGTCGTGCCGAGCTCGCGGCGGAAGGCGGCGATGAACGCGCTGGGCGTCTGGTAGCCGACGTCCAGGGCCGCCTGGGTCACGGGTGTGCCGGCGGCCAGGAGGCGCAGGGCGCCGATCAGGCGGGCGCGGCGGCGCCAGCGGCCGAAGGGCATGCCGGTGTCGCGCTGGAAGAGGCGCTCGAGGGTGCGCGCGCTGGCGCCCGCCGCCCTGGCGAGGGCTGTCGCCGCGATGGCGGGATCGTCCTGGGCCGCGGCGGCGGCCGAGCGCGCCCGGGGATCGGCGGGCATCGGCAGCTGCAGCGGGACCTGCGGCGAGGCGGCGAGCTGATCCACGATCACCTTCGCCAGCCGCCGGTCCGCCGGGTCGTCGCGGCGGAGGGTGTTGCGCCGCGCGGCGTGCAGGATCAGCTCTCGGACCAGGGCCGAGACGTTGAGGGCCACACAGGTCCGCGGCAGCCGCCCGCGTGCCAGTGCCGGCCGGAGGAACAGCGTCCGGAGCGACACCCGGCCCGAGGTCCGGACCGAGTAGGTCACGCCCGCCGGAATCCACACCGCCCGATGCGGCGGGACCACCCACATGCCCTCCGGCGTCGTCACGGTCATGACGCCCCGCGAGGCGAAGGCGACCTGGTCCCAGCCGGGGTAGCTGCGCTCGGTCAGCCCCAGGTTGCGGGGGTGGGTCACGGCGTAGCTGCGCACCAGCAGGTGCTCGTCGCCCTGCACGGGTGTGTGGCGGGTTTTCGACATCGGTTGGCCGGATCGTGAAAGCGCTCCGGACGCGCCCCGCCTATCATGCGCGCCGGGAGGAGACATGGGCAACGTCCGACACTTCGCCATCAACGCGGATGACGTGCCGCGCGCGCAGCGCTTCTATCAGCAGGTGTTCGGCTGGACCTTCGAGCCCTGGGGACCGCCGGGCTTCTTCCAGATCGGGACGGGGTCCGTCGATCGGGGCCGCCCGATAGGCGCGCTGCAGGCCCGCCGCGAGATCGCACCGGGCCGCCCGATGACCGGCTTCGAATGCACCATCGCCGTGGACGACGTGGACGCGGTGGCGGCCGCGGTCGTCGCCAACGGCGGCAAGGTGCTGATGGAGAAGGCCACGATTCCGGGCGTCGGCGACCTCATCTGGTTCGAGGACTCCGAAGGCAACATCGCCGGCGCGATGCGGTACGACGGGGGGGCGGACTAGGACCGGGTCCCGGGGCTCGGGGCCCGGGTCTGGGTTGACTCCGAAACGTGCCGTCCGGCCACGAGACTCGCCCGCGCGCCATCGACCAGTCGTCCGGGTTTCCGCCAGTGCGGAGTTGGATTCTGACGTGACGGC
Source organism: Vicinamibacterales bacterium (assembly GCA_041394705.1). Lineage (GTDB taxonomy): Bacteria > Acidobacteriota > Vicinamibacteria > Vicinamibacterales > UBA2999 > CADEFD01. The sequence goes on along the minus strand of JAWKHS010000031.1, from coordinate 28,638 downwards.
GTGTCGCTCCGGTCCCGAGCCGTCGAGCCCTTGAGCCGCGAGTCCTCTAGCCCCGAGCCCCGGGGCCCGGGCCCCGGTTGATCATGGCCGCCATGCAGCCGGCGCCGAAGCCGTTGTCGATGTTGACCACGGCGACGCCGTTGGCGCACGAGTTGAGCATGCCGAGCAGGGCGGCCAGGCCGCCGAAGCTCGCGCCGTAGCCGACGCTGGTCGGCACGGCGATCACCGGAACGTCGATCATGCCCGCCACGACCGACGGCAGCGCGCCTTCCATGCCGGCCACCACGATGACCACGCGCGCGGCGGCCAGGCGCTCCCGCTCGGCGAGCACGCGGTGGATGCCGGCCACGCCCACGTCGTACATCCGGACCACGTCGTTGCCCATGATCTCGGCGGTGAGCGCGGCCTCCTCTGCCACCGGCAGGTCGGAGGTGCCGGCCGAGGCGACCGCGATGGTGCCGGGGGCCTTCGGCATCGGCACGCGCCGGGTGATGACGCGCGCGGCCGGGTGGTAGTCGGCGTCCGGCACCCGGGCCCGGACCGCCTCGTAGGCCTCGGGCGTTGCGCGCGTCACGAGCAGGGCCGCGTCGCGCGCGGCGATTCGGGCCGAGATTTCTGCAATCTGCCCTGGCGTTTTACCAAGCCCGAGCACGACTTCCGGGAATCCCTGCCGGATCGCGCGGTGATGGTCCACCCGGGCGAAGCCCAGGTCTTCGAACGGACGCCGCTGGAGCTCGTCCAGGAGGCGCGATTCCGCGGCTTCCGGCGCCACCCGGCCCGCGCCCACCTCTTCGAGAAGCGCCCGTATTTCCTGCGGTGTCATGCTCATCGTGGCCGCGCTTCGTTGACGGCGGGAAGTTGTCCACTATAATCGGGATTTGTCCGCGACGTGAACGCCCGGGCCACACGATGACGCTCGCTGAAACCTTCATCCTCGCGTCCTATTTCTTCGTCCTCGTGATCCTGGCCGTGTACGGATGGCACCGTTACTACCTGGTGTACCTGTACATGAAGCACAAGCACGAAGTGCCCGAGCCCCTGGCGCACTTCGACGACCTCCCGGTCGTGACCATCCAGCTTCCGCTCTTCAACGAGATGTACGTGGTCGATCGGCTCGTGGACGCCGTCTGCGCCATCGACTACCCGCGCGAGAAGCTCGAGATTCAGGTGCTCGACGACTCCACCGACGAGACCTGCGCCATCGCCCAGGCGGCGGTGCGCCGGCAGGCGGCCGGCGGCCTCGACATCAAGTACATCCACCGCACCGATCGCTCCGGCTACAAGGCCGGCGCGCTCGACGAGGCCATGAAGGTCGCGCGCGGGTCGTTCATCGCGATCTTCGACGCGGACTTCATCCCGCGGCCCGACTTCCTCCGCGCCACCGTGCACCACTTCACCGACCCGAAGGTGGCCATGGTGCAGACGCGCTGGGGCCACCTGAACGAGGACTACTCCCTCCTCACGAAGATCCAGGCGATCCTGCTGGACGCGCACTTCGTGCTCGAGCACGGGAGCCGCAACCGCGGCGGCTGCTTCTTCAACTTCAACGGCACGGCCGGCATCTGGCGCCGTGACGCGATCGTCGACGGCGGCGGCTGGCAGCACGACACGCTCACCGAGGACCTGGACCTCAGCTACCGCACCCAGCTGCGCGGCTGGCGGTTCGTGTTCCTGCCCGGGCACGTGGCGCCGGCCGAGCTCCCCGTCGAGATGAACGCCTTCAAGAGCCAGCAGCACCGCTGGGCGAAGGGGTCCATCCAGACGTTCCTGAAGCTGATGCCGCGGATCCTGGCGTCGGACCAGCCGCTCAAGGTCAAGGCCGAGGCGTTCTTCCACCTCTCCGCCAACTTCAACTACCCGCTCATGTGCCTGCTCTCGGTGCTGATGGCCCCGTCGATGGTCATCCGCTACAACATGGGCTGGTACGAGATGCTGCTCATCGACATCCCGCTCTTCCTGGCGGCGACGGCGTCGGTGGCGAACTTCTACATGGTCTGCCAGCGCGAGATCTACCCGCGTACGTGGACCGAGCGGCTGCGCTACCTGCCGTTCCTGATGTCCATCGGCATCGGCCTGACCATCAACAACACGAAGGCCGTGTTCGAGGCGCTGCTCCAGAAGCCGAGCGAGTTCGCCCGGACCCCGAAGTACCGCATCGAGGGCGGCGGCGGCGAGTGGATGGGGAAGAAGTACCGCCAGGCCGTGGCCATCCAGCCGCTCATCGAGCTGGGGCTCGGGCTCTACTTCACGGGCACGCTCTTCTACGCGCTCGCCAACGGCATCTACGGCACGGTGCCGTTCCTGATGCTGTTCCAGGTGGGCTTCCTGTACACCGGGCTCCTCTCCCTCGTCCAGCAGCTCGGCGGCGACCTGGATCTGAAGCCCGTCGCCAGCAAGCAGTACTAGCCGGCCTTTCCCAGAACCGGCGCGACGGGGCCGCCCCCGCGCCAGGCGAGGTCCTCGCGTGAGACGACCCGGCCAGACGCTCGAGAGCGCGCGGCTCGTGCTCCGTCGCTTCACCTGGGACGATCTCGACGATCTCGCCGCGCTCCTGGCCGACGCGGACGTCACGCGGTACCTCGGCGGATCCAAGGATCGCGCGGGCACCGAGGCGATGATGCGGACGCGCGTCCTCGAGTACTACCGGCTGCACCCCGGCCTGGGCATGTGGGCCACGATCGAGCGCGCCACCGGCCGGTTCGTCGGCTTCCACGTGCTCAACCACATCCACGGGGAGCCCGACATCCAGGTGGGCTACGCGCTCGTCCGGGCCGCGTGGGGCCTCGGCTACGCCACCGAGATGGCCGTCCGCCTCCTCGCGTACGGCTTCGACGATCTCCGGCTGGCCCGGATCGCCGCCATCACGGACCTCGGGAACGTCGCCTCCCAGCGCGTGCTGCTCAAGGCCGGTCTCGTGCGCAACGGCGAGCGCGCCTTCCCGCATCCCGCCCTGGCGCCGTCCGGTCCCATGGCCTGGTTCGAAGCCCATCGGGCCACGTGGCGCCCTCCGGCGCCGCCGTCCCCGCTACACTGCGACTCGTGATGCGACGTCGCCTTGCTGCCCTCGCGCTCCTTGCGGCCGCTGCCGCGCCCATCGCCGCGTTGTCCGCGCAGCCGGCCCAGCCCGGATTCGACGTCGTCATCGGCGGCGGGCGGATCGTGGACGGATCCGGCAGTCCATGGTACGTGGCGGACATCGGCGTCCGTGGCGATCGCATCTCGGCCATCGGCGACCTGCGGTCGGCCGCCGCCGCCGCCCGGATCGACGCGCGTGGCCTGATCGTGGCGCCCGGTTTCATCGACCCGCACGCGCACGCCCGCGAACGCCTCTTCGACCTGCCGAACGCCGAGGGCTACCTGCTGCAGGGCATCACCACCGTGGTGGACGGCAACGACGGCAGCTCGCCCGTCCCGCTGGCGCCGTTCCTCGCCAGGGCGCGGGCCGCGGCGTTGTCCCCCAACCTGGCGCTCCTGGTGGGGCAGGGCTCGATCCGCGAGGCCGTCATGGGCACCGCCAACCGCAAGGCGACGGCGGACGAGGTCGCGCGGATGCAGGCGCTCGTGGCCGACGCCATGCGCGACGGCGCCTTCGGCCTGTCCACGGGCCTCGCCTACGTGCCGGGCAGCTTCGCCCCGACCGACGAGATCGTCGCACTCGCCACCACGGCGGCGGAGCACGGAGGTATCTATGCCTCGCACATGCGCGACGAGGGCGGCGGCGTCCTGGACTCGGTGCGCGAGACCATCGCCATCGGCGAACGCGCCCACATCCCGGTCCAGATCAGCCATCACAAGGTGGGCGGCCGGAAGCAGTTCGGGCAGAGCGTCCAGTCGCTCGCGCTCATCGCCGCGGCGCGCGGCCGCGGCGTCGACGTCACCTTCGACCAGTACCCGTACACCGCGTCGCAGACGGGCCTCTCGCTGATCTTCCCCCGGTGGGCCCTCGCCGACGGGAAGCTCGACGAGCGCCTCGGCCAGCCGGGCACCCGCAGGGAGATCACGACCGGCATGCTGGCCTTCATCGACGAGCGGTTCGGCGACGATCCGTCGCGAATCCAGCTCGTACGGTGCGGATTCGATCCGTCGCTGGCCGGCAGGACCATCGGCGATCTGCTGAAGGCGGCCAACCTGCCCGCCACGCAGTCGGCCATGGCCGACATGGTCATCGAGCTGCAGCTGAAGGGCGGGTGCAGTGCGATCTTCCACGCCTACGACGAGGCGGACGTCGAGCGCCTCATGGCGTCGCCGTTCGGGATGATCGGGTCCGACGGCAGTCTCACCGCCCCCGGGGACGGCTCGCCGCATCCGCGGGCGTTCGGCACCTATCCCCGCGTGCTGGGCCGCTACGTGCGGGAACGTCACGTCCTCGGGCTCGAGGACGCGGTCCGGAAGATGACGGCGTTCCCGGCCGCCAGGCTCGGCCTGACCGACCGCGGCGCGATCAAGGCGGGCCTGGTTGCCGACATCACCGTGTTCGACCCGGCGACCGTGGCCGACCGCGCGACCTTCGCCGACCCACACCACTACTCGGTCGGCATCCGCTACGTGCTGGTGAACGGCCAGGTCACGGTGGACCAGGGCGCGCACACCGGTGCGCGCGCGGGCCACGTGCTGCTCGGTCCCGGCGCCTCGTCCCGCTGACACCGCGGTCGCGGCGAGGTCAGCGGGCCAGCGGACGGCCGGGGACGACCGTCTGGCTCCGGGGCGCCGGCACGCCGCGTTCCACCCAGTCCACGAGCCTGTCGAACGCGTCGCGCACCGTCGGCAGGTACGAGGGCCCCTCGCCCATCGCCGCGGCGACGTCGGGATCGAGCCGCATGCGCGTCGCGAGGTACATGAACGACTGCACGCCGTCGTCGTCGCCCGACATGTGCCACACCCCTTCCACCAGATACAGGCGGTGGAGCGTGCGCGGCGTCACCCGCGCCCGATAGGCCCGAAGCTCGCTCAGCACGAAGTCGTCCCAGGTGCCGGCGACTTCGACGACTGGCACCTGGATGACTCCTGAGGAATTCCCGCTGGCGCCGGGCGCCGGCGGAGCGGCTGCGGCCGACGCGGCGGCACGCACGGCGCCAGCCGCCGTGTACGGCCACAGGCGGCGTGCCGCGACAGGGGTGCCGATGATCCGCGCGAACGCGGCGACCCGCGGGTCGGTCGCCGGCAGATCGGGGTGTGCCGCCGGATCGATGCCGGGCCACGCCTCGGCGATGGCTCGCTGCCGCGCCGTACGGGTGGGCAGGTCGCCGTTGGCGCCGGCGACGATCACGATGCCCGCGTAACGCGACCCGCGCTCCGCGGCCTCCCGGGCGATGCCGCCGCCCATCGACAGGCCGACCAGGTACCGGCGCACCGGCACGCGCCCCAGGCGCGCCCGCACTTCCGACGCCGCCACGTCCGCGAACTGGTCCGTCAGCGAAAGCCCGGCGGGCGCCGTCATCGCGCCGTCTCGATCGACGCTCGCGTACGCGAAGCCCGACGACACGGCATGCCGCCCGATGACGTCGTCGAGCGCGGTCTCGTCGGTGCTGATCACCTTGCCGGTCGGGTCGTAGTCGTTGCCGCCGGACCCGCCGTGGGCCCCGATGACGAGTGCGCCGTTCCAGCCCGTCGCGGGATACCGCAGCACGAACCGCTTCGGCACCGTCCGAAGCCCGGCCGTCTCCTGGACGCCCAGGGGGACCGTGCCCTTGAGTTCGACGACGCCCTCTGCGGTCGTCGGCTGGATGGCCGCCAGGGGACCGGGAGGCCCGGGCTGCGCGGCCGCGGCGGCGCTGCCGAGCACGACGAGGAGCATGATCCGGACGGCGGGCGGCACGGAGCGACGATACACCAGGCCCACGGACGGGGCTGCCCGAGCCGCAAGGGACGGCGACTCCATGAGCGTGTCAGCGACGACGGGCGCCGGTGGGCGGCGCGGCGGCGTTCTCGGCCATCGTGGAGGCGACCGCGCCCGGCCGCTGGAGCGCCCGGACCCGCTCGATGCCGGTGTCGCCTACGGTCGAGGCCGGGCGATTCGGCCGGTTGGATGGCGCCGGCGCCCCCACCGCCGCGGGCGCCTGCAGCGGGCCGGCCGGCGTCGGGGGCGGAGGCCAGAGAAGCCACACCCCCACCACGAACGCCAGCGTCCCAGCCACCAGGGCCGGCCACCACCACGGCGCTTCGTCGTGCTCGGCGGCCGGGGTCACCCGGGTGTCGGGCAGGATGCGCTGACAGCCTGGACAGTGCATCCACCCGGCGATGACGCCGTGACCACAGGACGGGCAACGGGTCGAGTGGTCGGCCATCGCTAATGTCGCCCGCCCGGCGACGGAAGGTCCGTCGCCGCTGCGGTCGGTTCCGAAGTCTGGAGTCCAGCGCCCGCGTCGGTCCGGACGCCCACGCTGCCGGCCAGCGCGTCCGAGCCCTGCCGGCCCGGTGTGGCGCCGAGCAGCTGGTGCTGCCGCGTGGCTGGCTCGTCGAGCCGCGCCGGGGTCGCCACGAGGGTGCCGAAGACCGGCACGGCCAGCCCCGTCGCCATGCCCACGAAGGCGGCGGCGACGATCAGGGGGGTGAGTCCGAACCCGGCGCTCACGTGACTCCCTCGTTCCACGCCCGCCGGACACTGCAACCGGCAGGCCAATTCCTCCGCGGTGCGACCCGGTCCAGGCAGTCGCGTGGAAGCCCCAGCCGGCACGCGCACTTAGCGCCCGGCGTCTGCCCCCGGCCAGGAAGTCTGGGGGATGCCGCGGGGAGCCGGCGGGCCGGCCACGGGCGCAAACGCGCCCGGCACTGACAATCTGCGGCTCTTGTCGCCCGGGACGGGCAGGTAGAATCGGCGCCATGTCGGATGTGAAGGCCAAGGCCGGGCTGGAAGACATCGTCGCCACCGATTCATCGATCTGCTTCATCGACGGCGACAGGGGTGTGCTGTCCTACCGCGGGTTCGACATCCACGACCTGGCCCGCTTCGCGACCTTCGAGGAAATCTGCTTCCTGCTCTGGCACGGCCACCTTCCGACCAAGGCCGAGCTGGGAGACCTCCAGTCGCAGCTGGCCGCGGCGCGTCCGCTGCCCGAGGCCATCCTGCGGCTGATGCGAATGCTGCCGCCCGGCGACGGCATGGACGCCTTGCGCACGCTCACCTCGGCCCTCGGCCACTACGACCCCGATGCCCACGACAACACGCCGCGAGGGGCCTACCGCAAGGCCGTGCGCCTGACGGGGCAGATGGCCAGCCTGGTGGCCACCTGGGGACGGCTGCAGGCGGGCGGCGGGCCAATCGCGCCCGATCCGGCGCTCGGCCACGCCGCCAACTTCCTCTACATGCTCCTCGGCGAGCGGCCCGATCCGGTGGCGGCCCGCGCCATGGACGTCGCCCTCGTGCTCCACGCGGACCACGAGCTGAACGCGTCCACCTTCGCGGCCCGCGTCGCGGCGGCGACCTTGACCGACATGCACTCGGCCGTGGTCGCCGGCGTCGGGACGTTGAAGGGCCCCCTGCACGGCGGCGCGAACGCCGAGGTCATGAAGATGCTCCTCGACATCGGGCAGAACGCGCCGGCCGAGCGTGTCGATGCCTTCATCCGCGGCAAGCTCCAGCGGAAGGAGAAGATCTCGGGTTTCGGGCACCGCGTGTACACCACCGAGGACCCGCGCGCGCGGCACCTGCGCCGGATGTCGCAGGAGTTCGGGAAGCGCGCCGGCACCCTCTCGTGGTTCGAGATGTCCGAGCGCATCGAAGCGCTCGTGAAGGCGGAGAAGAAGCTGAACCCGAACGTGGACTTCTACTCGGCGTCGCTCTACTACACGATGGGGATCGCCATCGATCTCTACACGCCGATCTTCGCGGTCAGCCGGATCTCCGGCTGGTCGGCGCACGTGCTGGAACAGCTGGCGAACAACCGCCTGATTCGCCCGCGCGCCGAGTACACGGGCCCGGCGTATCCTCAGACCTGGGTGCCCCTGGAGCAGCGATGACGCGAGCCGCCGTGACCGCCGTCGTCGGCGTCGTCGCGGCCGTGGCCGCGGCGCCGGGGCCCGACGCACGAGCGGCGGCGCAGGCGCTGGCGGAGTCGCGTGAACTGCGGCAGCTCGTGACCTTCCGGTTCCTGCCTGGGCAGACCGAACCGGCCGTGGACCTGTATCGCTCGCAGGTGGTCCCGATCTACCGGCAGGCCGACGACATCAAGACCGTCCGCTTCCTGGGCGAGGTCGAGAGCCCCGAACCGCTCGACCTCGTGGTGGTCACGCACTACGCGGACATGGCCGCCATGGACCGCGCCAACCGCGCACTCGCGTCGCGCGTCGACGACCCCGTGCCGATCGGCCGCCTCTACCGGCAGCTCTCGGACCTGAGCTTCGGCCACCACGACCAGTTCGTCGAGGTGCTGACGCCGCCGGCCCTCGCCGCGGTGCCGGATCGCATGCTGGACGTGCTGGAGTTCATCCGGGTGGCGCCTGGAATGGGGGCGACCTTCGAACGCATGACGCTCGGCGCCGTCCACGCCTGGGAGCAGGAGACGTCCATCCGCGAGCTGGTGCCGCGAACGGAGACGGCCCGCTTCCTGATTGCCGACGGGTGGGACTACCTGCGCACGTACGCGGTGGCCGATCTGGCCGCCTGGCAGGCCTACACGACCGCTCGAAGCCGGCACCCCGTCACGACGTCGGCGGCGCGGTTCGTCGACGCCAGGAAGACGATGGTCCTTCGCGAGATGCCCGACCTGCGAGTGCGCTGATGAACGAAATCCATCACGTCATGCGCGACGTGCCCGTCCTGGTCTTCGCCCTGATGGTCGGGATCCCGCTCGCGATGACGGCCTCCGCGCTCCTCGTCGGGTGGCTCGCGCGCGACAGCACGCGGCGCCGGCGCGAGGAGTCCGGCGGCCGCAGGACTCCCCAGGACGACGCGCTCGCCGCCGGCATCACGGTGGCCATCGTGCCGCTGGCCTTCGCGCTGCTGATGCTCTGGGGCCGCTTCGGCTGAGCGCGCGGACGGCCGGGCACGCCGGGCGTCCTCCGCCCTCACGGATCCACGGGGCCCGGACCCGACCGTAGGCGGGCTGCGCGGCAGTGGGCCATAATAAGAGGTTCCCGAGCCGTGCCCAAGCAGAACCTGGTCCGCAACTTCGCCATCGTCGCCCACATCGATCACGGCAAGTCGACGCTCGCCGACCGGTTCCTCGAGTTCACGGGCGCCCTGCAGGCGCGGGAGATGGAAGCCCAGGTGCTCGACAGCATGGATCTCGAGCGCGAGCGCGGGATCACCATCAAGGCGCACCCGGTCCGCCTGAACTACGACGCGCACGACGGCCAGAAGTACGTCCTGAACCTCATCGACACGCCCGGCCACGTGGACTTCGGTTACGAGGTGACGCGCTCGCTCGCCGCGTGCGAGGGCGCGCTGCTGCTCGTGGACGCGTCCCAGGGCGTCGAGGCGCAGACGCTGGCCAACGCCTACCTCGCGGTGGACGGGAACCTCGAGGTCATCCCCGTCATCAACAAGATCGACCTGCCGAGCGCGCAGGTGGACGAGGCGCGGCGCCAGATCGAGGAGATCATCGGGCTCGACGGCGCCGGCGCCATTCCGTGCAGCGCGAAGGAAGGCCGCGGCGTCGGCGACATCCTCGAAGCCGTCGTGGCGCGCGTGCCGCCGCCGGCCGGCGATCCCGAAGCGCCGCTCAAGGCCCTGATCTTCGACTCGTGGTACGACGCCTACCGCGGCGTCGTGGTCGTCGTCCGCGTCCTCGACGGCACGCTCCGCCCGAAGACGAAGGTGCGCTTCATGGCGACCGCCCAGGACTACGAGGTGGAGCAGATGGGCGTCTTCACCCCGAAGCCGCTCGAGATGGCCGAGCTGTCCGTTGGCGAGGTCGGCTTCATCGTGTGCGGCATCAAGCGCATCGCCGACGCGCAGATTGGCGACACGGTCACCGAGTCCCTGCGGCCCACCGCCGAGCCGTTCCCGGGCTTCAAGCCCCTCAAGCCGATGGTGTTCGCCGGGCTCTACCCGGTCGAGAGCCACGCCTATTCCGAGCTGCGCGAGGCGCTCGAGAAGCTCCGCCTCAACGACTCGGCGTTCTTCTTCGAGCCCGAGACGTCTGCGGCGCTCGGGTTCGGGTTCCGCTGCGGGTTCCTGGGGCTGCTGCACATGGAGATCGTGCAGGAGCGCCTCGAGCGCGAGTTCGACATGGATCTCGTCACGACGGCGCCCGGGGTGCTGTACCGCGTGACGACGACGGACGGCGCCGTCACCGAGATCGACAGCCCGGCGAAGCTGCCCGAGGCCGGCAGCATCCAGGCGATCGAAGAGCCCGTCATCACGGCCATGATCCTCACGCCGAGCGAGTTCGTCGGCGGGATCCTGCAGCTGTGCCAGGACAAGCGGGGCGTGCAGAAGGCGCTGGAGTACAAGGCGTCGGACCGCGTGCTCATCACCTACGAGCTGCCGTTCAACGAGGTGGTGCTCGACTTCTACGATCGGCTGAAGACGCTGTCGCGCGGCTACGCGTCGCTCGACTACCACGTCACCGGCTACTGGGCCTCGCCGCTCGTGAAGCTCGACATCCTCGTGAACGGCGATCCCGTGGACGCGCTCTCGATCATCGTGCACCGCGATCGCGCCTACGATCGGGGCCGCCTCCTCGTGTCCAAGATGCGCGAGCTGATCCCGCGGCAGATGTTCGAGGTCGCCATCCAGGCCGCGATCGGCAGCCGTATCATCGCGCGGGAGTCGGTGAAGGCCCTGCGCAAGAACGTCCTGGCGAAGTGCTACGGCGGCGACATCTCCAGAAAGCGCAAGCTGCTCGAGAAGCAGAAGGAAGGCAAGAAGCGGATGAAGCGCGTGGGCAGCGTCGAGATCCCGCAGGAGGCCTTTCTCGCCGTCCTGAAGGTGCAGGGAGAGTCGTGATGAGCGAGGCGGCCTTCAAGAAGTCCACGGTGCGCGAGTACTTCGAGTCGATCGTGGTCGCCGTGATCCTGGCGCTCTTCATCCGGACCTTCGTGGTCCAGGCCTTCAAGATCCCGACCGGCTCGATGGAGCCCAACCTGCTCGTCGGCGACCACCTCCTCGTCAACAAGTTCGTCTTCTCTCCGACGGCCAGCGGCCTGGAGCGGGCGCTGCTGCCGGTCAGGCCGATCCGGCGGGGCGACGTCATCGTGTTCAAGTACCCGGAAGACCCCGAACGCGACTTCATCAAGCGCGTCGTCGGCCTGCCCGGCGAGAAGATCGAGGTCCGGGGCAAGGACGTCCTCGTGAACGACCAGGTCATCCCGCAGCCGTTCGCCCACTTCCTCCTGCCGCACGACGGCAGCGAGGGGCTCATCGCGGGGGATCCGCGGGAGCACTACGGGCCCGTCACCGTGCCCGAGGGCCACTACTTCGCGATGGGCGACAACCGGGACAACTCCCAGGACAGCCGTTACTGGGGCTTCCTGCCGGCGCATTACGTGAAGGGCCGTGCACTCCTGATCTACTGGTCCTTCGACGACGAGCCCGGCGCGTCTCCCGGCCGCCTGCTGGGCGGCACCCGCTGGTCGCGCCTCCTGCACCAGATCCACTAGCGTCGACCCGGGCCGGCCCTGCCGGCGCCCGGCTGCAGTGGTGGGCAGCCCGCGCCGATAGAACGGGTGTCTCCCGTCAGGGCTGGTATGTCGACTCTCGTCAAGCTCATCGTCGTGGCGCTCATCCTGAACGGCTGCGTGCAGCTCGCGCGCTCCACGTGGGCGTTCTACCAGTTCCAGGACGCCGTGCAGCAGGCGGTGCTCTTCAGCACCAACCAGACCGCCGAGCAGCTCAAGGCGCGCGTGGCCGACATCGCCCGCGAGCAGGAACTCCCGGTCGACCCCGCCTCGCTGAACGTGGTGTTCCAGAACGTGCAGGCCAGGATCACGGCGGCCTACGTGGACGACGTCCACCTGCTGCCGGGGGCCTACGTCTACAAGTGGCACCACGCGCTCGACGTCGACATGCGTCGCATGGCGTACTGAGGCCGCGCCGCCTGCCGCCGCGGCGGGCGCTCAGGCCTGCAGCGCGCCGAGCGCGTCGTGCACGGCGCGCTCCACCCGATCCAGGGCCAGCGTGAGCGCCGCCGACGTCTCGCGCACGTAGTCGTCGTCCCGGCTCGCGGTCAGGTTGGTGCGGACCGTGGCCGCCGCGCCGTCCGCCGTCCCGCTCAACAGGGTGATGGCCGCGAAGACGTCCGCCGCCGCCACCGGCGCGCCGCCCGCTGCCACCGCCACGATCGCTTCGAGCGCGTCGGCGGCGGTGTTGACGGTCTCGAGGGGCACCCGCGTGGCCTCGCGCGCCGCCGCGGCCAGGGCCGTCTGCCACGCCTGGTGCTCGTCGGGCGTCGCCTTCGGCAGCCGCGACGCCGTGACGAGCTGCCTCACCGCCTGGGCGTCCGCGTCCGCCAGCGCCAGGAGCGTCGCCCGCAGGCCGCCCAGCGTGCTGGACGCCGTCATGAGGCGCTGGTGCTCCTCCGGCGTCCCGTGCCGGGTCCGGGGCAACGAGGCCACCATCTGGCCGACGGCGGCGCCCAGGGCGCCCGACAGGGCCGCCGCGACGCCGCCTCCGGGGGTGGGCGTCGGTGCGGCGAGGAGGTCGAGCAGTTCGGTGAACGGGCGGGAGGCGAATGTGGTCATGGGTGGGTGGCGAACCGGCCGCTCACGATGCGGCCCCGCTTGACGACGCCGGCGACGACCGGCGCGCCGATGCGCGCCAGGTCGGAGAGCGTCCCGTCGATGATGACGCAGTCCATCAGCTTGCCACGTTCCAGGCTGCCGGCGTCGTGGCTGCGCCGGAGCGCGGCGGCGCCGTTGACGGTGGCGGCGACGAGCGCTTCTTCCAGGGTGAGGTGCATGCCGAACGCCGCCAGCGCGATGACGAAGGGCATGGACGGTGAGAACCCGCCGCCCGGATTCATGTCGGTGGCGAGCGCGACGGGCACGTGCCGCTCGACGAGCTGTCGGGCCGGCGCGTAGCGGCCCAGCTTGAGGAAGAACGCCGCCGCCGGGAGCAGCGTGGCGACGACGCCCGCCGCCGCCAGCGCGCGGGCGCCGTCGTCGTCCACGAAGATGAGGTGATCGGCCGAGACGGCTCGCACGAGCGCCGCCGTCCTCGCGCCGCCGCTCGGGCCCAGCTCGTCGGCGTGGATGCGGGGCGCCAGGCCCAGCGCCCGTCCGGCCTCGAGGATCGCCGCGGCTTCGTCCGGCGTGAACACGCCGTCCTCGCAGAAGACGTCGTTCCACTCGGCCAGGCCGGCCGAGGCCACGGCCGGCAGCATTTCGTCGATCACGAGGCGGACGTAGGCGTCGCGTCGGCCGCGATACTCGGGCGGCACGTCGTGCGCGCCCATGAACGTCGGGGACAGATCGACGGCCTGGTCCTCCGCCAGCGTCCGGATCGCCCGGAGCAGCTTGAGCTCCGAGGCCGTGTCGAGGCCGTAGCCGCTCTTGACCTCGCAGGTGGTGGTGCCGGAGGCGAGCGCGTCGGCGAGCCGCGGGAGCGCGCTGGCGACCAGGTCGTCTTCCGAGGCCGCCCGCGTCGCCGCCACCGTCGCCACGATGCCGCCGCCGGACGCGGCGATCTCGGCGTAGGTGGCCCCGGCGAGTCGTCGCGCGAGCTCCTGCCGGCGGTCGCCGGCGTAGACCAGGTGGGTGTGCGAGTCGACGAAGCCCGGGACGACGGTGGTGCCGCGTCCGTTGATCCGGATGGCGCCGGGCTGGAGGGCGATCGCGCCGGCCACCTCGTCGGCGGGGCCGACGGCGACAATCCGGCCCTGCCACGCCGCCACCGACCCGCCGGAGACGGCGCGGATGTCCCCCTGGGCCGGGCCGGCCTTCGGCGCGGGTCCGGCGCACGTCGCCACGACGTCGGCGCGTTCGATGAGGAAGTCGGCCGGGGTCATGAGGCGGGCATCAGGCGCCGCCGGACGTCGGCGGGCGCCAGGCCGTTGATGAAGATCCGCTTGTGGCGGGAGGTATCACCGCGCGCGACGGTGACCGCCCGCGCCGGCACGTCGAGCACGGCCGCCAGGAACGAGACGAGGGCGTCGTTGGCCTTGCCGTCCACCGGCGGCGCGGCCACGCGCACGACGAGCGCCCCATCCCGCTCACCCGCGAGCGCCGATCGCGCGGCACGAGGAACGACCCGGACCGCGACGTAGGTGCCGCCGGGCCCCTCGGTGACCATGGGCGCGCCGATCAGCCGTTCTGGGAGCGGACCTGCGGTTCAGCCGGGACCGCGCCCGCGGCCACGGCGACGGCGCTGTCGGTGGAGCGCGGCCGCAGCAGGCGGATCTTGTCTTCCCGCTCGCGCTGATCCTGCTCGCGGACGAAGTCCAGCGTGTTCTTGAGGGCGTTGATGATGGCCTCCACCGACGTCTCGGTCTCGCGCCGGCGGGAACGCAGTCCCTCGATCTCGCGCTGCAGTTCCTCGAAGCGCGCCTGCGTCTTCTGGAGCAGCAGGTCGGCCCGCGCCTCGGCCTCGCGCACGATCCGCTGGGCGTCGCGCTCGGCCGTCGCCCGGAGCTCGTCCGACAGGCGCTGCGCCGTCATGAGGGTGTTCTTGAGGCTCTTCTCCTCGGACCGGTGTTCGTCGAGCGCGGCCTCGAGCCGGGCCACTTCCTGCCGCAGGCGGTCGGTCTCGCGGATTGCACCTTCGTAGTCGTCGGCGACCTCGGCCAGGAGGGCGTCCACCTCGCCGCGGTCGTACCCGCGCATGGCGGACTTGAAGCGCTGCTGACGCAGATCCAGGGGCGTGACGTTCATGTTCGCTTTCCAAGGGGCGGCCCAGCAGGCCGTCCGGACAACTCATTGCCGTTCGCCGAAGATCGCGCTCCCGATTCGCACGATCGTCGCGCCTTCCTCGACGGCCACCTCGAAGTCGTGGCTCATGCCCATCGAGAGTTCTGCGAGCCGGGCTGCCGGCACGCCCGAGGCCGCCAGCTCGTCGCGCAGGGCCACGAGCCGCCGGAACCACGGCCGGGCGTCGTCCGGGTCGTCCACGGCGGGCGGGAGCAGCATGAGCCCCGCGAGATCCGCCGCCGCCAACCCCTCCGCCGCCGCGAAGATCCCAGGCACGTCCGCCGGCGAGGCCCCGAACTTCGTGGCCTCGCCCGCGAGGTCCACCTGGACGAGCACCCGCGGCCGGCGTCCGGCCGCCGCGGCCGCCTCGTCGATCCTGCCCAGCAGGGCGACGCTGTCGACCGCGTGAATCCAGTCGAACGCCTCGGCCGACTTCCTGG
Organism: Vicinamibacterales bacterium; assembly: GCA_041394705.1. Lineage (GTDB taxonomy): Bacteria > Acidobacteriota > Vicinamibacteria > Vicinamibacterales > UBA2999 > CADEFD01. The sequence goes on along the minus strand of JAWKHS010000031.1, from coordinate 13,414 downwards.
CCTTGTTCGACTGGAGGTGGCCGATGAGGTGCCACCGGATCGTACTGTCGGCCGCTTCCGCGATCTTCTGCAGGCCTTCCTGCACCTTGTTCTCGCCGAAGTCGCGCTGCCCGGCCTGGACGGCCGCCCGGACGTGCTCGACGGGGTAGGTCTTCGACACCGCCACCAGCCGGACCGCCTCGGCGGGCCGCCCGGCCCTGGCCGCCGCCCGCGCGATGCGCTCCCGGACGGCGTCCAGGCGGGCGCGGATCGTGTCCGCGAGGGCGCTCACGCCGCCGGGGGCTTCAACTGCGAGAGCATGGCCTTGGCCTGGGCCGCGAACTGCCCCGACGGCGCCATCTCGAGGTACTTCTCGAAGCTGGCGATGGCCTCGGGCATCTTGCCCTCGTTCAGGAGCGCCATGCCGAGCTGGAAGCGGCTGTCGGCGTGGGTCGGATCGGCCGCGACGGCCTCCTCGAACTTCACCTTCGCCTCGGCCGTCTTGCCGGAGTTCCAGAGGATGATGCCCTGGTTGTAGATGGCGTCGGCGCTGCCGCCCGGGCTGGCGGCCGTCACCTTGGCGCTCACGGCGGCGGCCTCCTCGAAGCGCTTCTGCTGGTTGTAGAGCGTCGCCAGCGCCGTGAGGGTCTCGGCGTGATCGGGCTTCTGTTCGAGGGCCTTCTTCCACTGCTCCTCGGCCTGTTTCTCGTCCTTCTTCTGCAGGTAGGCGTAGCCGATGTTGTAGTAGCACTCGTGGCAGGTCGGCTGGAGGGCGAGGGCGGCCTCGAACTTCGCGATGGCCGTGTCGTAGTCCTTGGCGCGGCTTGCGGCCACGCCCTCCTCGAACGTCTTGCGCAGCTCCGCCACCTTCGGATCCATGCCCGGCGGCGTGGCCGAGAGCGTGATGGTGACGTCGGTGGATTGGCCCACGCGCACACGCACGTCGCCCACGCCGGTGCCCAGCTTGTCGGCCGTGGCCGTCACGCGGTAGCCGCCCGACTGCAGGCCGAGCTGCACGAACTCCCCGCGCTTGTCGGTCTTCGTGGTGAGCTTGCGGTTGACGCCGTCGGTGGACTCCACCGTCACCGCCGCGTCCGGCACCGGCTTGCCGTCGGGCCCGACCACCTTGCCTTTGACGAGGCCCGTCTGCGCCATCGCCGGGGCGGCCACGGCGAGGACCACCAGGGCCGTGAGCAGTGGAGATACAAAGCGTCGAGTCATGGCGTGGAAGCCCCTCCCCAGGGGTTCAGTGTAGCCCGAAGGCCGCCGTCTTTCAGGCGAAGAACCGCCGCACGTGCTCGACGTCGCTCGTGATCGGCGCCGGCGGCAGCGAGGCCAGGAAGCGTCGCCCGTACCCCATCGTCCGCACGCGCGGGTCCAGCACCGCCAGGACCCCGCGGTCGTTCCTGTGCCGGATGAGACGTCCGAGCCCCTGCTGCAGCGCCAGGATGGCCAGCGGAACCTGGTAGCGCTCGAACGCGCTTTCTCCCCGGGCCGTCATGGCGTCGATCCGGGCGGCCACCACGGGGTCGCCCGGCGAGGCGAACGGCAGCTTGTCGATGATGACGGCGCTCAGCTGATCGCCCTGCACGTCCACCCCCTGCCAGAAGGAGGACGTCGCGAAGAGCACGGCGTGCGGCGTCGCCCGGAACTCGGCCAGGAGCGCCGAGCGGGGCGCCGTGCCCTGGACGAGCACGGGGTACTCGAGCTCGAGTTCCAGGCGCTGCACCACGGCGCGCATCGACGCGTAGCTCGTGAACAGCACGAACGCGCGGCCGCGCGAGCAGGTCAGCAGCTGGCGCGTCTCCCAGGCGACGGCGTCGGCATAGCGCTCGTCGCGGGGCAGCGGCATGCGCCGCGGCAGGTACAGCAGCGTCTGCCGCCGGTAGTCGAACTCGGACGGCACGGCCAGTTCCAGCGCATCCTCCAGGCCCAGGCGGTCCTTGACGTAGTCGAAGCGGCCCTCCACCGTGAGGGTTGCCGAGGTGAGCACCGTCGTCCGGCGCTGGCCGGCGACCAGGTCGCGGACGATACGCGAGACGTCGATCGGGGCCGCCCGGAGCTGCACCGCGCGCCCCTTCATCTCGAGGAAATAGACGTAGGCGGGATCGGCCGCGGCGAGCAGGAACCGGAGGTCGGCCGCGAGTTCTCCGGCGCGCCGCCCGACGGCCGAGAGGTCGTCCGTGCGTGCTCCGCCGGCCGGCTCGTCGCCTCGCGCCGCCGCGAGCGCGCAGGTGGCCTGCAGGCCGTCCAGCGCGCCGGCGAGGTCCAGGCCGGTGTGCACGTGCTCGGCGAACCACTCGGGCGCCACGCGAAGCCGCTCGTCGCCGCGTCCCATGCGGGCCAGCGCGAGCGCCGAGAAGAAGGCCCGCGAGTGGTCCACCACGTGCATCACGCCCCTGGCCGCGCCGTGGACCTCCGACGCGCCCGGGTGCCCAGCCCCGGCCAGCGCGTGGCTGGCGTCGCGCGCGAGGTCGTCCACGCGCAGGTTGCTCACGGCCGTGCCGAAGTACTGCGTGGCGATGTCCTCGAGCTGGTGCGCCTCGTCCACCACCAGGTGCGGGCACGACGGGATCACCTCGCCGTAGGCACTCTCCCGCACCGCGGCGTCCGCGCAGAGCAGGTGGTGGTTGACGATCACGACGTCGCTCTCGGCCGCGCGCTGGCGCATCCGCGTCACGAAGCACTCGGCGTGCCGCGGGCAGTCCGAGCCAAGGCACGTGTCGGCCGTGGCCGACACCTCGTGCCACAACGGGAGGTCCTCGGGCAGCTCCGAGATCTCGGCCCGGTCGCCCGTGCCGGTGGCGGCCGCCCACTGCTCGACGACCGGGAGGAAGATGGCGTCCTGCGACGTCAGCCGCTGGCCGCGCACGCCTTGCCGGGACCGGTATTCCTCGAACCGGTGCAGGCACAGGTAGTTCCCGCGGCCCTTCATGCAGGTGGCGCTGAACGGAAGGCCGAGGGCGGCCCGCAGCGCCGGCACGTCCTTCTCGAAGATCTGCTCCTGCAGGTTCTTCGTGCCCGTGGACACGAGCACGCGGTGGCCGCTCAGCACCGATGGCACGAGGTAGGCCATCGTCTTGCCGGTGCCCGTGCCGGCCTCGGCCATCAGGACGCCGCCGTCCTCGAGGGCGCGGGCCACGGCGCCGGCCATGCGCCGCTGGCCCTCGCGCGGCTCGAACCCCGCCAGGGCCCGCGCGAGCGGGCCGTCGTCCGCGAAGGCCTGCGCTACTGCGCCCGCGAGGTCGTCCCGACGCGGTACAGCGGGAACGTCTGACACAGGTGCTCGACCTCGGTCTTCACCGTCGCCGCGACGGCCGCGTCGTCCGGCGACGCCAGCACCCGGCCGATCAGGGACGCCACGGTCTCGGCTTCGGCGGGGCCCATCCCGCGGGTGGTCATCGCCGGCGTGCCCAGGCGGATGCCGCTGGCGACGAGCGGCGGGTTCTTGTCGAAGGGGATGGCGTTCTTGTTCACGGTGATCGCCGCGCGCCCCAGCGCCGCTTCCGCGGCCTTCCCGGTGAGGCCGCGCGAGACCACGTCCACGAGCACGAGGTGGGTGTCGGTGCCGCCGCTGACCACGCGGAAGCCCTGAGCGGTGAGCGCGTCGGCCAGCCGGACCGCGTTGGCGACGACCCGCCGCTGGTAGTCCATGAACGCCGGTTCGGCCGCCTGCTTGAAGCAGACCGCCTTGGCCGCGATCACGTGCATCAGCGGCCCGCCCTGGACGCCCGGGAACACCGCGCGATCGATGTCCTTCGCGTGCGCCTGGCGGCAGAGGATCAGGCCGGCCCGCGGCCCGCGGAGGGTCTTGTGCGTGGTGGTCGTGACGAAGTCGGCGTGCGGGACCGGATTGGGGTGCAGGCCGGCCGCCACCAGCCCGGCGATGTGCGCCATGTCCACCATGAGCCGGGTTCCGGCGCGTCCGGCGATCTCGCCGAGGCGCGCGTAGTCGATGGCCCTGGGGTAGGCGCTGGCGCCGGCGATGAGCAGCTTCGGCCGGTGTTCGAGTGCGAGCCGCTCCACTTCGTCGTAGTCGATCCGCTCGTCGCTGGCGCGCACGCCGTAGGGCACGACGGTGAAATAGCGGCCGGAGAAGTTCAGCGGATGCCCGTGCGTCAGGTGGCCGCCGTGCGCCAGGTTCATGCCGAGGATGGTGTCCCCGGGCGCCAGCGTGGCGAGCAGCACGGCCATGTTGGCCTGCGCGCCCGAGTGCGGCTGGACGTTCGCATGCTCGGCGCCGAAGAGCGCCTTGGCGCGTTCGATGGCCAGCGTTTCGACGACGTCCACGTGCTCGCAGCCGCCGTAGTAGCGCTTGCCCGGGTAGCCCTCGGCGTACTTGTTCGTCAACACCGAGCCGGCCGCCTCGAGCACGGCGACGCTGACGAAGTTCTCCGACGCGATGAGTTCGAGGCCCGTTTCCTGGCGGGCGGCCTCGGCGGCGATCGCCGCGGCGACGTCGGGGTCGGCGTCGGCGAGCGAGCGGTGGAACAGCGCCTGATCGAAGGTGTCGCTCATGGTCGGGACCGGGGCGTGAGGATCACGAGGTCGTCGGGGAACCGGGCGGTCCGACGGGGGGCTCGATCTTCTGGACCCGCCGCAGGTGACGGCCGCCGGCGAACGGCGTGTCGAGGAAGGCGGCCACGATGTCGGCGGCCAGGCCGATCGGCATGCGCCGCGCGCCGAGGCTCAGCACGTTCAGGTCGTTGTGTTCGCGGGCGAGCGCCGCGCCTTCGACGTCGCTGATGACGGAGGCGCGGATGCCCCGCACCTTGTTGGCGGCGATGGCCATCCCGACGCCGCTGCCGCACACGAGGATGCCGCGATCGGCGCGCCCCTCCGCCACGGTGCGGGCCACCTCGGCGGCGAAGTCCGGATAGTCCACCGACGTCGCCGAGTCCGTGCCGAAATCCCGGTAGGCGACGCCCCGCTCGTCGAGCGTCCGCTTGAGCGCCTCTTTCAACTCGAAGCCAGCGTGATCGGCGCCGAGCGCGACGAGCATCGGAGAATTGTACACTACGCGTTCCACGCCGATGTCCGACGTCACCATCTCCCCGCGCGGCGAGGCTCGAGTGCGGCGCGGGCACCCCTGGATCTACCGTTCCGACGTGGACGCGGGCGCCGCGCGCGGCGGCGACGTCGTCACCGTCCGCAGCGCCCGTGGCCGGGTGCTGGGCCGGGCCTTCTTCTCCGATCGATCCGAGATCGCCGTCCGGATGCTCGCCGTCGACGACCGGCCGATCGACGACGCCTTCTGGCAGGCGCGGCTCGATGCCGCCATCACGTTCCGCGAGTCGCTGTCGATCGACGCCTCCGCCTGCCGGCTCGTCCACGGCGAGGCGGACCTCCTGCCGTCGATCGTCGTGGATCGCTACGCCGACGTCCTCGTCGTGCAGACGCTGTCGCAGGGCGCGGAGCAGGTCCTGCCGACGCTCGTCCGGCTCCTCCTCGAGCGCACGGGGGCGACGGGCGTCGTCGAGCGGAACGATCCGCGCGTCCGCCTGCTCGAGGGGCTGGAGCAGCGCGTGTCGGTGCTGGCCGGCGAGGTGCCCGAGCTGGTCACCGTGCACGAAGGCGGGATCGAATACGACGTCGACCCGCGGAAGGGGCAGAAGACCGGCGCCTTCCTCGACCAGCGCGAGAACCACGCCGCGGCGGCCGGGTACGCGCGCGGCCGTCTGCTCGACGCGTTCAGCTACCACGGCGGTTTCGCGCTCGCGCTCGCCTCGGCCTGCACCAGCGTCGAGGCGCTGGACGTGTCCGCCGACGCCGTCGGGCGCATCCAGGCCAACGCCTCGCGCAACCGCCTGCCGCACGTCCAGGCCCGTGAGGTCAACGTGTTCGACGAGCTGCGGCGCCTGGAGAAGGTCGGCGTGAGGTACGACACGATCGTGCTGGACCCACCCGCGTTCGCCAAGAACAAGGGCGCGGTGCCGAAGGCGCTCGCCGGCTACAAGGACATCAACCTGCGCGCCCTGCGCCTGCTGAATCCCGGCGGCGTCCTCGTGACGTGCTCGTGCTCCCATCACGTGAGCGAGGTCACCTTCGCCGACGTGGTGCACGCCGCCGCGGTGGACGCGGGGTGCGCCGTGACCGTCGTGGAGCAACGGACCCAGGCCCGGGACCACCCCGTGCTGCTGGGCGTGCCGGAGAGCAAGTACCTGAAGTGCCTCATCCTGCGGCGCCTGTCCTGACAGGCGCGCGCGGCGTGCGTCCTCGCCGCCAGCGCCGGGGGCGCTCCCGTCCGGGCGGCTGAGGTCGCTCGAAACCGAGACGCTATACTCGCTGCTGCGATGCCTGCCAGCTCATCCTGGCGTGCGGCGCTGATCCTGGCGCTGGGACTCTGCGCGGCGGGCCGTCCCGTGGAGGCCCAGCCCGCGGTCACGGATCTCGACGGCCGCCCGCTGGAGCTGCTGCGTGACCACGGCGGCGCCGGCGCGACGGTCCTGATTTTCACCGCCGTGGACTGTCCCATTTCCGATCGGTACGCGCCGGCCGTTCGCCGCCTGGCCGACGCCTACGCGGCGCAGGGCGTGCGCTTCTGGCTGGTCTATCCGAACGCCGGAGAGCGGCCCGAGGCGGCGCGGGCGCATGCATCGTCGTTCCTCTACGGCCTGCCCGTGGCGCTCGACGGACGGGCCGTCCTGGCCGACCGCGCCGCGGCCACGGTGACCCCCGAGGCGGCCGTGTTCGATCGTCACGGACGCCTGCAGTACCACGGGCGGATCGACGACCGGTGGGTGGACTTCGGCGTCGACCGCGCGGTGCCGACGACCAACGATCTCGCCGACGCGCTCGCCGCCGTCGTCGCGGGCCGCCCCGTCGCGCGGGCCTCGGCGCCGGCCATCGGATGCGCGATCGTCCGCCCGCAGCCATGACCGCCGTACGCCGCGTCGTCGCGGTCCTGGCTGGCCTGACCGGCCTGGCGACGCCGGCGCTGGCCCAGACCGGCGCAGTGACGTTCAACACCGATCTGGCGCCGGTCCTTCATGCCAAGTGCGCACAGTGCCACCGGCCCGGTGGGCCGGCGCCCTTCTCGCTCCTCACCTTCGAGGACGCCCGGCGGCGGGCGGCGCAGCTGGCCGCGGTCACGAAGAGCGGGTTCATGCCTCCGTGGAAGGCCGACGGCGCCCCGGACGAGTTCGTGGCCCAGCCGCGGTTGTCGCCGGCAGAGCGGACGCTGTTCGAGCGCTTCGCGGCCGCGCCGGCCGAGGGCCCGGGCACGGCGCCCGCGCCGCCGGTCTGGACCGACGGGTGGTATCTGGGGCCGCCCGACCTCGTGGTGCCGCTGCCGGACGGCTACGTGGTGCCGCCCGAAGCCACCGACGTCTTCCGGATCTTCGTCGTGCCGCTGAACGTGCCGTCCACCAAGTTCGTCCGCGGCATCGAATTCCGGCCGGGCAACGCGCGCGTGGTCCATCACGCGAACCTCCGCATCGACCGCACGGATGGGTCGCGGCGTCTGGACGAGGCCGATCCCGCCCCCGGCTACGACGGGCTGATGGCGCGGAGCGCGGAGTATCCGGACGGCCACTTCCTGGGCTGGACGCCCGGACAGCTCGCGCCGCTCGTGGACGCCGACCTGGCGTGGCGGCTCGAACCGGGCACCGATCTCGTCGTCCAGCTCCACCTGCAGCCCACCGGGAAGCCGGAGCCGGTGCGGCCGTCGATCGGGTTCTACTTCGGCGACCGCCCGCCGACGAAGACGCCGTCGATCCTGCGGCTGGGCTCCCAGGGCATCGACATCCCGCCGGGAAAGGCGGCGTACGTCGTCGAGGACCGCTACACGCTGCCCGTGGACGCGACGCTGCTGGCCGTCCAACCGCACGCGCACTACCGCGCCGTCGACGTGAGCGGCGCGGCGGAGTTCCCGGACGGCTCGCGCCGCACCCTCATCCACATCGGCGCCTGGGACTTCCGGTGGCAGCACGTCTACCGCTACACCGAGCCCGTCCACCTGCCGCGCGGCACGACGGTGTCGATGCGGTTCGTGTACGACAACTCCGCCGCCAACCCGCGCAATCCGCAGGTGCCGCCGGCGCGCGTGCGCTGGGGCCAGCGCTCGTTCGACGAGATGGGCGACCTGTGGTTCCAGTTCGAAACCGCCGGCGACATCGACCGCGAGACGCTCCGTGCGCAGGTGCAGGCCAAGATGACGGCGGAGGATCTCATCGGGCTCGAGACGATGCTGCTGTCGAGCCCTGACGACACCGAACTGCACGACGATGCCGGTGTCATCGCCCTCGCGCTCGGCCGGCCGGCCGACGCGGTCACCCACTTCCGGGCCACGGCGTCCCGGCGCCCCGACGCCGCCGCCCACTACAACCTCGGGACGGCCCTGACCGCCGCCGGGCTCTTCGAGGATGCCGTCGCGAGCTACGAACGGGCGCTGGCCCTGCGCCCGGGCTATGCCAAGGCCCTGAACAACCTGGCCGACACACTGACCGCGCTCGGACGCCCCGACGAGGCGCTGCGCCGCTACGAGCAGGCCGTGGCGGCCGAGCCGTCGATGCCCGAGACCCACAACGACCTCGGCGCGGCCTTGTGGCGCCGCGGCGACCTGGTCCGCGCCGAGGAGTCGCTGCTGCGGGCGCTGAAGCTGAAGCCCGACTACGGCGAGGCGTACTTCAACCTCGCGCAGGTGGCGATCCGGCGAGGGAGCGTCGCGGCGGCGGCCACCTACTTCCGCCGCGCGGCGGCGCTCAGGCCGGACTGGACGCCCGCCCTGACCTCGGCGGCCTGGGTGCTCGCGACGGCAGGCGACGAGCGGCTGCGGGCGCCGGGCGAGGCCGTGACCCTGGCGTCGCGGGCGGTGGCGCTCACGGGCGGAACCGATGCCCGGGTGCTCGACGTCCTCGCCGTGGCCTACGCCTCGGCCGGGCGATTCGACGACGCCGTGGCCGCCGCACGCTCCGCCGCGACACGCGCGAGCGGGCCGCTCAAGGCCACGATCGACGAGCGGTTGCGGATGTTCGAGCGCCGCGAGCCGTTCATCGACAAGCGCTGAGCCTTCGGATAACCTCGCGGGCATGCGTCATGCCCTGGTGCCCGCCCTCGTCCTGACCGCGTTCGTCGCCGCGCTCCAGCCGCGCGTCGCCGGCCAGGCGCCCGCCGTCCGAGGCTTCCCGTCGGAGAGCGTCGCGGCCGAGCGGGCGCTCGAGGAGCGCTTCAGGGCCGTGCCCGATCCGGCGAGGATGCGGGAGCACATGCGCATCATGGCGGCGGAGCCGCACGTGGCGGGACGGAGTTCGCGCAAGGTGGCGGACTACGCCCTGCAGCAGTTCAAGTCGTTCGGGCTCGACGCCGCCATCGAGGAGACCGAGGCCTACATGCCGTGGCCGATGGAGCGGCGCCTGGAGATGGTGGCGCCGGTCGGCCGGGCGATGCTGATCCAGGAGCCGCCCGTGCCGTCGGACCCGGACTCGACCGACGCCGACCAGACGCCCACTTTCAACGCCTACTCCGGCGACGGCGACGTCACTGGCGAGGTCGTCTACGTGAACTACGGCGTACCCGCCGACTACGACGAGCTCGAGAAGCTCGGCGTGAGCGTGAAGGGCCGCATCGTGCTTGCGCGCTACGGCGGCAGCTGGCGCGGCATCAAGCCCAAGGTCGCCTACGAGCATGGCGCCATCGGCTGCCTGATCTACTCCGATCCCAGGGACGACGGCTACTTCAAGGGTGACGTCTACCCCGACGGGCCGTTCCGCCCAGAGTTCGGCGTGCAGCGCGGCAGCGTGATGGACATGCCGATCCACACCGGGGATCCGCTGACGCCCGGATGGGGATCGACGCCTGGGGGCCGGAAGCTGCCGGTCTCCGAGGCCAGGACCATCCTGAAGATCCCGGTCATGCCCATCGCCTGGGGAGACGCGCTGCCGGTCCTGCGGGCCATGCGCGGCCCGGTGGCGCCGGAGGCCTGGCGCGGGAGCCTGCCGGTGACCTACCGCGTGGGACCCGGTCCGGCCACGCTGCACCTGCGCCTCCAGCACGAGTGGAAGTCCCGGCCGCTCTACAACGTGATCGCCCGCATCCCCGGGTCCACGCTGCCGGATGAGTGGGTCATCTACGGCAACCACCACGACGCCTGGGTGAACGGCGCCGACGACCCCCTGAGCGGCGCCGTGTCGCTGCTCGAGACCGCGCGCGGTCTCGGTGAGCTCGTCAAGACGGGATGGCGTCCCAAGCGCACCATCATCCTGGCCCTGTGGGACGGCGAGGAGTGGGGCCTGCTGGGCTCCACCGAATGGGCGGAGACCCATCGCGACGAGCTCGACACGAAGGCCGTCGTCTACATCAACAGCGACGGCAACGGGAAGGGCTGGATGAGCGCGGGCGGGTCGCATTCGCTGCAGCAGTTCATCAGCGAGGTGGCCCGCGACGTGAACGATCCTCGGACCGGCAAGCCGGTGCTCGAGGTGGCGCGACGCAAGGCCATCGACGGGCTGCCCGAGGCGGACCGCGCCGAGGCGGAGAAGGACCCGAACATCCGCATCGCGCCGCTCGGATCGGGGTCCGACTTCACGCCCTTCCTGCAGCACCTGACCCTCGCCTCGCTGAACCTCAGCTTCGGCGGCGAGGCCGACGGCGGCGTCTACCACTCGGTCTACGACTCGTTCGCCTGGTACACGCGCTTCTCCGACGGCGACTTCGTGTACGGCCGCGCGCTGTCGCAGGTGGCGGGCACGGCGCTCCTGCGCCTGGCCGAGGCCCCGGTGCTGCCGTTCCGCTTCTCGGACATGAGCGACACCCTCGGGCGCTACGTGGCCGAGGTGCAGAAGCTCCACGCCGGCAAGAAGGACGCGCCGGTCATCGACTTCGCGCCGCTCACGGCCGCCGTCGCCGCGCTGTCGCGGTCCGCCGCGGCCTTCGAGAAGGCCAACGCGGTGGTGCCGGGCGCGAGCGCCGCGGCGCTGAAGACGCAGGAAGAGGCCCTCAAGGTGGTGAACCAGCTGATCTTCTCGTCGGAACGGCGGCTCGGCGACGACCAGGGCCTGCCGCGCCGCGATTGGTTCCGCCACCAGATCTACGCGCCCGGGTTCTACACCGGCTACGGCGTGAAGACGCTGCCGCAGATTCGCGAGGGGCTCGAGGAAGGGCAGTGGGACGAAGCCCGCGACGGCGTCGCCAAGGTGTCGAAGGCCATCACCGCGCTGGCGCAGCAGGTGGATCGGGCCACCGCCGGCCTGTCGCGCGTGTCGCGGTAGCGGCGGGCCCGCGCCCGCCTGTCACGGCGCGAGGTGCGTCGCCATCCAGCGCGCGGCGCACGTGACCAGATCGCGCGCGTCGAGCAGCGTGCTCTCGGCGCCGCCGACGCGTCCGTGCGGCACGTCGTGGCTGGCGAGGTACTCGCGCAGGATCAGGGCGAAGTAGTCCTCGCCGTGCCAGTCCACGATGCCCAGGCTGTCGTCGAGGCACTCCACCACTCGAATCTCGGGGCCCGCGGGCCCGGCGATCCGGCGGTGCCGCCGGACGCGCCGCTTCTCCGGCACGTGCGCGAGGTACTCCGCGTAGTGCATGAGCGTCACGGTGTTCTCGTCGGCACCCAGGCGAAGCACCCGCCCGCCGGCGTCCACCAGCCGCTCGAGCGGGGATCCGGGCCCGTAGTAGTCGTTCCAGGGCACCTCGGCGGTCAGGGCGCCGGCCAGGCGTCCCCGGGCGCCGAAGCGGCCCTCCGGATGGTCCGAGACCATCGTGCCCGGCGCCGTCCGGAACACCTCGGCCAGCACCCCCACGTCTTCCTGCGCGGGCGTGAGCAGCGCGTCGAAGGGCTCGGCGTCGGCCAGGAAGTCTTCCCGCAGATCCTCGGGGTGGTCGTTCACCCACGACCACTCGTCACGGGCGCCGAGCACCATCAGCAGCGTCCCGTCCGTACCGACCGCGGCATCGAGCGCCGCGATCACGCCGGCGGCGCCGCCGTCCACCGGTCCGACGGCGCGCAGCGACGCGTGCACCATCAGGACCTCGCCGTCCCGCACGCCCAGCCGGCGCAAGTCCCCGGCGAGGGCCTGGACGGACGCCTGCTGGCTCATGGGCTGATTGTGTCACCGGCCGCCGGCGGAAAACGCTCTGCTATAGTGCGGCGGGAGAGCCGCGTGGGGCGGCGGACGACCGCCAGGGGCATTCTCCCTGACACCCCAGGGGCCCGGGATCCGGGGCTCGGGGCCGGGAGAGTTGAGAGCGCACCCTTGGAACCTGATCCCGTTCACGCGGGCGTAGGGAGAGCGGACATGAGCACGCCAGAAAATCCGGCGTCGGGCGACTACGCCGACGCGTTCCCGAACAGCTTCCGGGTGTTCGACGAGTCGGTCGCGGAGACGCCGCACGGCCCGGTGCCCATTCGGGTGCCGATGCGCGAGGTGCGGCTGGGCGGTGACGAGCCTGCCATCCGCCTGTACGACACGAGCGGCCCCAGGGCGGACGACGTGCGCCACGGCCTGCCCAAGCTTCGCGAGGCCTGGGTGGCGCCCCGGCGCGGACATCCGTCGCCCACGCAGCTCCACTTCGCCAGGAAGGGCGAGATCACGCCGGAGATGGCGTTCATCGCCGCGCGCGAGGGCCTGCCGTCCGAGTTCGTCCGCGACGAGGTCGCCCGCGGCCGGGCGATCATCCCCGCCAACGTCAACCACCTGGAGCTGGAGCCGATGATCATCGGCCGGCACTTCCTCGTGAAGATCAACGCGAACATCGGGAACTCGGCGGTGTCGTCGTCGATCGAGGAGGAAGTGGAGAAGCTGCGGTGGGCGACGCTCTGGGGGGCGGACACCGTCATGGACCTCTCGACGGGCAGGCAGATCCACGAGACCCGCGAGTGGATCCTCCGCAACTCGCCCGTGCCCATCGGCACGGTGCCGATCTACCAGGCCCTCGAGAAGGTCGGCGGCCGTCCCGAGGAACTCACCTGGGAGATCTACCGGGACACGCTCATCGAACAGGCGGAACAGGGCGTGGACTACTTCACCGTCCATGCCGGCGTGCTGCTGCGTTACGTGCCGCTCACGGCGAAGCGGATGACGGGCATCGTGTCGCGGGGCGGTTCGATCATGGCCAAGTGGTGCCTGGCGCACCACCAGGAGAGCTTCCTCTACACGCGGTTCCGCGAGATCTGCGAGATCATGCGCGCCTACGACGTCAGCTTCTCGCTGGGCGACGGCCTGCGGCCCGGTTCGATCGCGGACGCCAACGACGAGGCGCAGTTCGCCGAGCTGCAGACGCAGGGCGAGCTCACGAAGATCGCCTGGGAGTACGACGTCCAGGTGATGAACGAGGGCCCCGGGCACGTCCCCATGCATCTCATCAAGGAGAACATGGAGAAGCAGCTGGAGTGGTGCGCCGAGGCGCCCTTCTACACGCTGGGCCCGCTGACCACGGACGTCGCGCCCGGGTACGATCACATCACGTCGGCGATCGGCGCCGCCATGATCGGCTGGTACGG
>JAWKHS010000030.1 GCA_041394705.1 Vicinamibacterales bacterium | reverse complement strand
ACCTCGCCATCCCGTCGTCGGGCGCGTGGCGGTCCAGGCTCTCGGTGGACGGCGAGCGCCAGGGCTTCAAGGACGACAGGACGTCGTTCTCGCGCGGCCACGCGCTGTGGCGCACCACGCGCTCGGCGAACGACCGGCGGCTCTGGTTCCTGGCCGACGTCAACGTCCTGCGGCAGGATCCGGCCAGCCCTCATCCACGCCAGGGCACCACGCTCAGCGCCCGCGTGCCGCTCGACGCCAACCACAATCCCGACGGCGCCTTCCTGAACGAGAACCGCATCAACGTCGGCGTGGGGTACGAGCGCCCGCTCGGCGCCTCGCGGCTCGGCACGATCGCGTCCTTCACCCACACCGCCCACGACAACTTCCGCGGGTTCCTGGCCGACGTCTCCGAAGGGCCGGGCAACGCGGTGGGCTTCCGGCAGGCGATCGACATCACCGACCTGTACGCCGACGTGCACCTGACCCTGCCCCAGCGCGAGCACACGCGGGTCGTCGTCGGCGTGGACTGGCTGCACGGGATGGGCGACTCGAAGGGCGCCGTGTTCGACTACACCGTGCCGCTCAGCGGCGCCACGGCCACCTCGGTCGCCGAGCCGACCGACCTCGAGCTCGGCGAAGAGGACCGGCGGGACTTCGTCGGCGGCTACGCGCTGGCCGAATGGCGGCCGACCGCCCGGGTCACGCTCTCGGCCGGCCTCCGGCTGAACCTGACCAACGAGGAGCGAGAAGAGGGCAACGAGACCGAGGCCCAGCGCGCGGCCGAGGAAGGCAACGCGCAGACCAACACGCGGCTGAGCGGCAGCGTGGGCGCCATCGTCTCGCTGTGGGAGCAGGGCACCAACCACGTGCGCGCGTTCGCGAACTACCGGAACACCTTCAAGCCGGCCGTGTTCGACTTCGGCCTCGGCGAAGCGGAGGAAGGCGGCCTCCTGGAGCCGGAGACGTCCCAGAGCGTCGAGGGCGGGCTGAAGGCGCGCTTCTTCGAAGGGAGGATGGACGTCGAGGCCAGCGCCTTCCGGATGGACTTCACCAACCTCGTCACGGCCACGGTGGTCAACGGGCTGCCGGCGCTCCTGAACGCGGGCGAGACGCGGTTCCAGGGATTCGAGGTCGCGACCGACGCGCGGATGCCCCATCACCTCACGGGTCGCGCGTCCTACAGCTACCACGACGGGAAGTTCGTGGACTTCGAGCAGGCGTTCGACGGCGTCCTCACGCGGCTCGACGGCCGCCGCTTCGAGATGTCGCCCCGCCACCTGTTCTCGGCGGGCGCGTACCTGTCGCCGGAGGAGGGGCTCATCGCGAGCGCCGTCGTCAGGTACACGGGCGACCGGTTCATGGACAAGCGCAACCGCGCCCTGGCCGCCGGTTTCCGCACGGTGGACGCGGGCGTCGGTTACCGCTTCGATCGCTACGAGCTCCGGCTCGACGGCCGCAACCTGAACGACGCGCGCGACGTCGTGTCGGAGAGCGAAGTCGGCGACGCGCAGTACTACCGCATGACGGCGCGAGACATCCGGGTGAGCCTGGGCGTCCGCTTCTGATCGCGGCCGCGGACATGACGGCGCGCGCGGCGCGGGTCACCGCGCGCGTCGGGTGTCAGACCTCCACGCCCTTCGATGCCCGGCTGGACGAGATGTCACGAGCCGGGCGCTCGCCCTCCGCGCAGCGCGCCGAGGCGCGAATCAGCTCGCCGACGGACCAGGCCTGGAAGGGACAGCCGCGCGGCGTGAACGGCGGATCGCCGTCCGCGATCTCCGAGACGTGGCCCAGCCCCGCCTCGTCGAGATGCGCGATGAGCGGCGCCAGGAAGCGGCGTTCGGCTTCCCCGCGCGCCGCCGCGGCGTTTCCGCGGACGGAGAGCCAGGCGTCCACGAACGGCGCGACGAGCCAGGGCCAGACGGTGCCCTGGTGGTAGACGGCATCCCGCATCCAGGGCGGGCCCTCGTAGCGTCCGGCGTAGCCGGGCTCGTCCGGCGCCAGGGACCGCAGGCCCATGGGCGTCCAGAGCCGCGACTCCACCGCGTCCACCACGGCACGGGCGCGCGGACCCGTGAGCAGCCGGATGGGCAGCCCGCCGACGGCCAGGATCTGGTTGGGCCGGCACGCGCCGTCCACCGCACCCGGCCGGTGGTCCACGTCCACCACGTCGTAGAGCATGCGCCGCTCGGCATTCCAGAAGCGGGCGGCGACGGTGGCGGCGCCGCGCTCGGCGACGGCGGTCCACCGGTCGTCGAACGCCGAGGCCGCGGCCAGCGCGTTGAGCCAGAGCGCCTGCACCTCGACGGGCTTGCCGATGCGCGGCGTGATCTCGCGGTCGCCCACGCGCGCGTCCATCCACGTGAGCTGCTGGCCCGCCTCGCCCGCCGCCACCAGCCCGTCGTCGTCCAGGTGAATCCGGTAGCGGGTGCCTCGGGCATAGCCGTCGAGGATGGCCGTCATCGCCTCCCGCAGGCGCTGCGCCTGCGCGCGTGACAGGACGCGCGGCTGCCTCGCGGCGGCCTCCAGCAGCTCGCCCGCGGCCACCACGAACCACAGCGACGCATCCACCGCGTTGAACTCGGGCGTGGACCCGGCGTCCGGAAAGCGGTTGGGCAGCATGCCCTGGTCCACGGCCCCGGCCCACTCGAGCAGGATGTCCCGCGCGTCGGCGAAGCGGCCGGTGGCCAGGCACAGGCCGCGCACGGCGATGAAAGTGTCGCGGCCCCAGTCGGTGAACCAGGGGTAGCCGGCCACGATGGTGCGGCCGCGGCCGCGGCTCACGAGATAGGCGTCGGCCGCGCGATGGAGCGGCGTCGGGAACGCCTTCCGGCGCCGGCGCTCCGCCGCCAGCCACGTGGTGACGGCGGCCCGGACGTCGCGGGCGCTGCCCGGGGCCGGCGACGAGGCGCCGCTCTCGAAGACGCACGCGGCCCGTCCGTCGTGCAGCGCGCACTGGATGACGCCGGGACTGGCCAGGTCCTCGACGGCGTCGAGCCCGCGGTCGCGCTCCCTGGCGTAGAACTGCCGGAACCACTCCGGCCGCGCATGGAAGGTGCCCGTGGTGAGGCACCGCACCGCGGGCACGCCGTCGTACGGCCGCCATTCCAGGGCGCCGCCGTCCACGGCGGTGTCGAAGCGGAAGGCCGCGTTCTCGTGATGGAGCGAGTGGTAATCGCGGCCGGACAGGAGCGGCTGGATCTCGAGCGTCACCGGTCCCGGGCCGACCAGGGTCCACGCGCACACGACGCGGGATGCGCCCCGGACGCCGACCACTTCTCCCACGACGGATCGGCCGTCGCCGAGGTCCCAGGTCCACGTGGGCCACGGATGGGTCGTGAAGGCGGTCAGGCGGGAGGCCCCGTCGGGATGCCGGACGCCAGGACTGTAGAGATGCGTCGAGAGGGCCACGCGCCCGGCAGGCGTCAGGGCCCAGACCTCGAGGCCGTTCACGAGCATCATCCGCCCGGTGGGCGGCGTCGTGGCCGGGAGCAGCAGCCCGTGGTACCGCCGCGTCCGCTCGCCGCTCGCCGTGCCGCTGGCGAACCCTCCCAGCCCGTCCGGCTCGATCCATTCCCGTGACGACGCGCGGTCGATGTCCACGATTCCCCCTGGTGGCCAGTTTGACGCCGCCAGGTGACCGCCGTTTCTCGAACGTGTGACGGCGCCGGCACGGACACCGGCTCCGGAGGCGGGCATCCAAGCCTGCGTCATGGAGGACCCCGCGATGCACCAGACGATCGACCGCCTCGTCCGCCTCGTCCGCAGCGAGTTCGCCGAGATGCCCGGCCTGTCCCTGACCGAGTGTCAGGCCGCGCGCCTCTGGCACGTCCCGCCCGCCGAGGCCGCGCTGGCGCTTCACCGCCTGGTGGACGCGCACTTCCTGGCACGCAGCGGCTCCGGGCGCTATTGCCGGTCGAGCGCCGTATGAGCGCCTCGCACTGGCGGGAGTACGCGGCGGAGGCGGCGGCCATCGGCGCCTTCATGGTGTCGGCCGGCGTCTTCGCCGTCGTGCTCCAGCATCCCGGGTCGCCCATCCGGCAGGCCATTGGCGATCCGTTCGTCAGGCGGATACTGATGGGAGCCGCGATGGGCGTGACGGCGGCGTCCATCATCTACTCGCCGCTCGGCGCGCGCTCCGGTGCGCACATGAATCCCTCCGTGACGCTGGCGTTCCTGAGCCTCGGCCGGATCCGCCCGAGGGACGCGGCGGCCTACGTCGCCGCGCAGTTCGCGGGCGCCCTGGCCGGCACCGTCCTGGCGTGGCGCCTCCTCGGCGCCGCGTTCGCCGACCCGCCGGTGCGCTTCGTGCAGACGCTGCCGGGCGCGGGCGGCATCTGGCCCGCCGTGGCGGGCGAGCTCGCCATCTCGTTCGTGACGCTTTCGGTCCTGCTGGCCGTGTCGGCCCGACCGTCCACCATGCGGGCGACGGGCCTCGTCGCCGCGCTCGTGGTGATGCTCAACATCACCTTCGAGGACCCGCTGTCGGGCATGAGCATGAACCCGGCGCGGAGCCTCGGGCCGGCGATTCTCTCCGGCAACTTCATGGCGATCTGGATCTACCTGATCGTGCCGCCCCTGGCGATGCAGGCGGCCGCCGCGGTGCACCGGCGCCTCCACACGCCGGGCTGCGCGAAGTTCAACCACTCCGATCGCGTGCGCTGCATCTTCTGCCAGGCGTGACCGTTCGCGCCGGCTTCCTGGAGTCCACCATGCACTACGACGTCATCATCATCGGAAGCGGCGCCGGCGGCGGCACGCTGGCCCACCGGCTGGCGCACGCGGGCAAGCGCGTCCTCCTGCTCGAGCGCGGCGAGTACGTGCCGAGAGAGAAGGACAACTGGAGCTCGCGCGCCGTGAACGTGGACGGCAAGTACCACACGAAGGAGGTCTGGCGCGATCGCTCGGGCCAGCCCCTGCACCCGCACACCAGCTACGTGGTCGGCGGCAACACGAAGTTCTACGGCGCGGCCCTGTTCCGGCTGCGCGAGCGCGACTTCGGCGAGATCCGGCACCACGGCGGCGTCTCGCCGGCGTGGCCCATCGCCTACGAGGACCTGGAGCCGTACTACGCCGAGGCCGAGCGGATGTACCACGTCCACGGCGCGCGGGGCGGCGACCCCACCGAGCCCTGGGCCTCGGGCCCGTATCCGCACCCGGCCGTCTCGCACGAGCCCCGGATCGCGGCCCTGCACGAGGACTTCGCTGCCGCCGGCGTCCATCCGTTCCACGTGCCGCTGGGCATCATGCTGGACGAGCGCGACAGGGAGACGAGCCCGTGCATCCGCTGCTCGACCTGCGACGGCTTCCCCTGCCTGATTCACGCCAAGAGCGACGCGCACGTGGTGGCCGTCACGCCGGCGCTCGCCACGGGCAACCTCACGCTCCTGACCGATGCCTACGTCGATCGCCTCGAGACGTCGGCCACGGGCCGTGAGATCACGGGCGTCGTCGTCCGCCACGGCGGCGAGACCAGCCAGGTCCGGGGCGATATCGTGGTCTCGAGCTGCGGCGCCATCAACTCGGCCGCGCTCTCCTGCGTTCGGCGAACGACCGCCACCCCGGCGGGCTCGCCAACCGCTCCGGCGTCGTCGGCCGCCACTACATGGGCCACGTCAACTCGGTGCTGATGGCCGTCTCTGCGCTGCCCGAACCGACCGTGTTCCAGAAGACGCTCGCCGTGAACGACTACTACTTCGGCGACGCGGCGTTCCCCTACCCGATGGGCCACATCTCGTTCGTCGGCAAGCTCGACGGGGTGGCGCTCTCGGCCGGGGCGCCGAAGATGGCCCCGGGGTTCACGCTGGATCTGATGGCCGGCCACTCGCTGGACTTCTGGCTCACGTCGGAGGACCTGCCCGATCCCGAGAACCGCGTCACCCTCGACCGGGACGGCGGCATCGTCCTCAGCTACGCGCCCAACAACGAGACGGCCCACGAGCAGCTCCAGGCGCGCCTGAAGCGCCTGATGGCCTCGCAGCGCCGGTGCGACATCCACGGCGATGCCTGCCACGTCGGCCTCTTCGGCCGCAGCCTGTTCGTCGGCCAGCGCATTCCGCTGGCGGGCGTCGCGCACCAGTGCGGCACGGTGCGGTTCGGGACCGACCCGGCCTCCTCGGCGCTCGACGTGCACTGCCGGGCGCATGACGTGGACAACCTCTACGTGGTGGACGGCAGCTTCTTCCCGTCGAGCGGCGCGGTGAACCCGGCCCTCACGATCATGGCCAACGCCCTGCGCGTCGGCGATCACCTGGTGGAGCGCCTGGGCGCCACCTCGGAGGAGGCACGCCATGCTGAGGCGTGATCGGGCCGCCATCTTCCTCGGCCTGCTGGCCGCGGCCGCGCTCGGTGCCGACCGCCTGCACGGCGACACCCCCACCGGCGGCTCCCCGGTCGGGGTCGTGGCGGTGGATTCGGTGGGCACGACGGTCGCGGACCTGGCGCGGTCGGTCCGGTTCTTCAGGGACGTGCTCGGCTTCGTGCCGGACGGCCCGGACGTCGAGCTGGCGGGCCGCCCGTACGAGCTCCTCCACGGCCTCTTCGGCGTCCGCATGCGCGTGGCCCGGCTCCGCCTCGGCCACGAGCGCATCGAGCTCACCGGAGCACGCCGCGCCGCGCGGCCGGCCGTACCCGGCGGACACCCATGCCAACGACCGGTGGTTCCAGCACGTGGCCGTCATCACGTCGGACATGGGCGCGGCCTACGCCCGCCTGCGCCAGGCGGGCGTGGCGCACGCGTCCACGGGGCCGCAGCGGCTGCCCGACTGGAATCCGGGCGCCGGCGGCATCGAGGCCTTCTACTTCCGCGATCCCGATGGCCACTTCCTCGAGATCCTGCAGTTCCCGCCGGGGAAGGGCGATCCCAGGTGGCAATCGAAGGCCGCGCTCTTCCTGGGCCTGGACCACGGCCATCGTCTCGGGCGACACCGAGGCCTCGCTGGCGTTCTACCGCGACGGCCTGGGCCTGGCGATCGCGGGTCAGGGCGAGAACTACGGCGAGGAGCAGGAACACCTGAACAACGTGTTCGGCGGCGCCTCCGCATCACCACGCTTCGCGCGGCCGACGGCCCCGGCGTGGAGCTGCTGGTTACTCGCCCCCCGCGACGGGCGGCCGACGCCGCTCGACTTGAAGGCCAACGACCTGGCGCACTGGCAGACGACGCTCGTCGCCCGGGCGCCGGAGTCGCTGCTGCACGCGCGGCATGGCGGCGGCCTCGTGTCGCCGGAAGTCGTCGCCGTGGACGCCGCGACGACGGGCTTCGCGCGCGGCCTGACCATTCGCGACCCGGACGGCCACGCCATGCGGGTGGTCGCCAGGCACTAGGCGCGGCAGCGCGTCGATCGGCATCGCCCGCCCCAGCGGGCGCTTCGGGGACGCCCGCGGCCACGGCGTCCCCGTCTTTTGCCCGGCACACCTCGGCTGTTCCTCGCCCCACGTCTCCTGCGTTCGCGCTGGCCGCACGGTCGTCCACGCCGCCAGCCCCCGCGGACCGTCCCGGCGCCGCGCCGCATGCGGAAACACCCCTCAGCTGGTCGCATCCAAGGGTCGTCATTCGCGAGCACGCAATCACGCGGCCGCGACAGTCACTCGCCCAGAGGAGTTCCATCATGACCCGCACGACCGTCCGCGCCTTCGTCGGCGCGCTTGCTCTCACCCTCGTCGCCTCGCTCGCGCAGGCGCAGTCGCACACCAGCATGAAGTTCGAGGGCGCGAAGGCCAACACCGGCACCGTCACTCACTCGGTGATGAACGGCAGGAACGTGCTGACGCTGTCGGCCGACTTCGTCACCCCGGACACGCCCGATCCGCACTGGCAGATCGTGGACTCGAAGGGCAACGTGTTCCTCCTGCAGCGCATCGCGATCAAGGAGGACAAGATGAACCGTTCGATCACGCTGCCCGCCTACATCCAGGACATCGCCAAGGTGCAGATCTACTGCGCGTGGGCGGAGGCGGTGCTCGGCGAGACCAGCTTCGGCGCGACGATGCGCCTCACGAACTGACATGAAGGCGTCCGTTCTGGCCCTCGTCGTCCTGTGTGCCGGCGCCATGCCGGCACACGCCGACGACCTGAACCTCGACGCCGCCCGCCAGGCCGTGAAGGCGGCCAACGCGGCGGCGCTGCGCCTGAAGGCGCCCGGTGGCGCCATCGCCATCGTGGACACCGGCGGGCACCTGGTGATGCTCGAGCGGCTCGACGGCTCGTTCCCCGCGAGCGCCGCCGTCGCCATCGAGAAGGCGCGGACGGCGGCCGTGTTCCGGATGCCGACCCGCAACTTCGAGGACGCCGTGAGCAAGGGACGCACCTCGCTCGTCGCCGTGGACGTGATGCTGCCCCTCCGGGGCGGCGTGCCGCTGGTCCGCGGCGGGCAGGTCGTGGGCGCCGTGGGCGTCAGCGGCGCCGCCAGCGCGCAGCAGGACGACGAGATCGCGGACGCGGTCGCGACCGCCTTCGGCGCGACCGGCACGGGCACGGCGGGCGCGGGCGATCCGGTCACGGCGATCGCTCCGGCCGACGTCGCCGCGGCATTCGCGGTGGGCAAGCCGCTCCTGGAGACCGGGCACTACAAGATCCACGCGAGCCGCCGCGACGCGGCGGGCGTGGTGGAGGTCCACACGCGCGATACCGACATCGTCTACGTCCTGCAGGGGACGGCCACGCTCGTGACCGGCGGGACCATGGTGGGCGGCAAGCCGACGGCCATGGACGAGATCCGGGGTGAGTCCATCTCGGGCGGCGACACGCGGACGCTCGCGAAGGGCGACGTGGTCGTCGTGCCGAACGGCGTGCCGCACTGGTTCAAGCAGGTGGACGGTCCGCTCCTGTACTACGTCGTGAAGGTCACGGCGCCGGGAACGGCCGAGATGGGAGGATCACGATGACTCGACGGCATCTCGCGGCGCTCGTGGTGGCCGCGGCCGTGCCGATGGGGCTGGCGTCGCTCGATGCGACGCCGGCCGCCGTGCGCGGCCTGCTCGACGGTCGCCCGGACGCCGTGGTGGACCTGGACACCCGCGAAGGCCTCCAGGTGGTGCGCGGCGAGTGGCGCGTCCAGGAATCGCGCGGCGTGCCCGTGAAGGCCGGGGCCGCGGACTTCGACGACTCGTTCTGGGAGATCGCCCCGGCGGGCTCGCTGCAGCGACGGCGGACCGATGGCGGCCAGTCCTACGCCTGGTACCGGCTGTCGTTCACGATGCCGGCCACGGTCGGCACCTTCGACACGACCGGGGCCACGGTCGCCTTCGAGATCGTCGTGGACGACTACGCCGAGGTGTGGGTGGACGGCCGCCTGCCGCGGAGGCTGGGGCAGGCCGGCGGGGCCCTCGTCGCCGGCTTCAACACGCCGAACCGCCTGGTGGTCACCAGGAACGCGACGCCGGGACAGGAGGTGCGGCTGGCGGTCTTCGCGGCCAACGGTCCGCTCTCGGATCCCCCGGCCAACAAGATCTGGGTGCGATCGGCGACGCTGGACTTCTACAAGGCACCGGCGCCGGCCGGCACGCCCGTGGAGGTCGACCGCGCGGATGCCGGCATCGACCGCGTCG
Source organism: Vicinamibacterales bacterium (assembly GCA_041394705.1). GTDB lineage: Bacteria > Acidobacteriota > Vicinamibacteria > Vicinamibacterales > UBA2999 > CADEFD01. The sequence goes on along the minus strand of JAWKHS010000030.1, from coordinate 42,095 downwards.
TGCCTCCGGGCACCCGGCTGGAGCACCTGGCCGCCGGGTTCTCGTTCACCGAGGGCCCCGTGTGGGTGCCAGCCGAGCACGCGCTGCTCTTCAGCGATCCGAACGACAACCGCATCTACCGCTGGTCTGACGATGACGGCGTGTCGATCTTCCGCGCCAAGAGCGGCTACAGCGGGTTCGACATCGGCGAGTACCACCAGCCGGGATCGAACGGGCTGACGCTGGACGCGCAAGGCCGGCTCGTGATAGACGAACACGGCAACCGCAGGGTGACGCGCCTCGAGAAGAACGGCGACCTCACGATCCTGGCCGACCGTTATCACGGGAAGCGCCTGAACAGCCCGAACGACCTGGTCTACCGGTCCGACGGGGCGCTCTACTTCACCGACCCGTTCTTCGGCCTGCCGGCCTTCGAGAAGGATCGGCGCGCCGAGCAGGATCACGCGGGCATCTACCGCCTCGGTCCCGACGGTCGGCTCACGCTCCTCTCGACCGAGCTGAAAGGGCCCAACGGGATCGCCTTCTCACCCGACGAGCGCGTGCTCTACGTCTCGAACTGGGACGAGAAGAAGAAGGTCATCATGCAGTGGGACGTCCAGCCCGACGGCACGCTGGCCAACGGCCGGACGTTCGCCGACATGACGTCAGCGCCTGGCGAGGAGGCGCTCGACGGCCTGAAGGTGGACCGCGACGGCAACGTGTTCGTCTCGGGTCCGGGCGGGCTGTGGGTGTGGTCGGCCGACGGCCGGCACCTCGGTACCGTGCGCCTGCCGGAACTCGCGGCCAACATGGCGTGGGGCGACGACGACGGCCGGTCGCTGTACCTGACGGCCCGGACGGGCCTCTACCGCCTGCGGCTCGTCACGCCGGGCATTCGTCCGCCCCTGGCGCGGGGCACCTACTGACCCGTGGGCACGATCGCGCCGCCCCGGCGGCGCGATCGCGTCCGCCCCGCCGGCCTCCGCCCCTCCCGACAACCAGTGCCTGGCCGTCCCCGAACGCCTGAAAAAACAGGCGGATCGGGTGCGGGCAAGCGCCAAAACCTCAAAAACAAGGTGTCAGCGTGTAAATAGATGCGCAAACCCATGAAAAAGCGGGTAATCTAGTCGCCGGCTCCGCGTCGAGGTACCTCCCGGCGCCTTGGTCGTGATGATCACGGCGGAGCAGGTGGCGCAGATGGAATCAGTGGCCGTCGCGCCGCCTCGATCGATGGCGTCACTGACACACGCACCGGGATCACCCGGGGTGGGGGCACGTAAATGGCCAAGGCAATGTCGAAGTCGGAGCTGGTGGCGAAGTTGGCCGCCGATCAGGGCGGGTCGCTCTCGAACAAGCAGGTGAAGGGCGTGCTCGAGTCGCTCTGCACCGTGGGCTACAAGGAGCTCAAGAAGAACGGGATGTTCCAGATTCCCGGGTTCGCGAAGTTCGTGGTGGTGAAGAAGGCCGCGACGAAGGCGCGCAAGGGCATCAACCCCTTCACGGGCGAGCCGACGGTGTTCAAGGCGAAGCCGGCGCGGAAGATCGTGCGCGCGCGTCCTGTCAAGGCCGCGAAGGACGCCGTCGCCTAGCCGAGCGACCGCACTGGCGAGCGGACCGCGTGGCGCCTGACGGCGTCGAGCGGTCCCTCGCATCCCCCGCGCGACACGCGCCGGACCGCATGGCATCCAACTGGGCACCGTGCGGTCCGAGCCGTTTTCCAGCCTCGATTTCCTTCCTCCCGGCACTCCGCGGTTCGTCGCCCGCGCGCTCGATGCCCTCGCCGGTCTCGCGGCGCTGCAACGGCTCTACGACGCCGCGTCCCCGATTCGTCCCGACCGCTTCCCCGAACGCGCGCTCGACGTCCTCGGCATCCCCGTGACGACGGGCGATCCCGGCGCGGCCGATCGCATTCCCGCGGCGGGGCCGCTCGTGGTCGTGGCGAACCACCCGCATGGCGCGCTGGACGGCCTGGCGGTCGCCGCCGTCGTCCGCCGCGTCCGGCCGGACGTCAAGCTCCTGGGCAACCAGCTCCTGACGCACATCCCGGAAATGCGCGAGCACGTGATCCCCGTGGACGCCTTCTCGCAGGGCGGCGCTCACAACTCCGGCGGCGTGCGCGCGGCCCTCGACTGGCTGCGCGGCGGCCACGTGCTCGTGGTGTTTCCGGCCGGCGAGGTCGCGCACGTCCGCTCGGCCGCCGGCAGGGTCGTCGATTCCGCATGGCGCGACGGGGCCGCCCGACTGGCCGCGCGCGCCGGCGCACCGATGCTTCCCGTGTTCGTGGACGGCGCGAACGGGCGCCTCTTCCTGGAGGCCGGCCGCGTCTCGCCGTGGCTGCGGTCCGCGCTCCTCGTCCGCGAGCTGCTCGCGCACCGCGGGCGGCCCGTGCGCGTGTCGGTGGGACGGATCGTCACGCACAAGCGGCTGCTGGCCCTCGGGGATCGGTCGGCGCAGTCGGCCTATCTGCGGGTCCGCACCTACGGCCTGGCCGCTGGGCCGCCGGCCCGCGGGCCGCTGATGCGCCTGGCCGCGCGCCCCGCGCGGCCCGAACCGATCGGAGTCGAGGTCCCGGCCCAGGCGCTGGAGGCGGAGATAGCGGGGCTCGCACGATCGAGCTGCCTGGTGGACGGCGGCCCGTGGAAGGTGCACGTCGTCTCGGCCGGCGACGCGCCGCTCGTGCTGCAGGAGATCGCCCGGCTGCGCGAGGTCACGTTCCGCGCGGCCGGCGAAGGAACGGGCCGCGCGCGGGACCTCGATCGCTTCGACAGGCACTACCGCCACCTGTTCGTCTGGCACGCGGAACACCGGATGATCGCGGGCGCCTACCGCCTTGCCGAGACGGACCGCGTCCTCCGGGGGCAGGGGCTGAGCGGTTTCTACACGCGGACGCTGTTCCGCTACCCGGCCGCGCTCCTGCACGATCTCGGTCCTGCCCTCGAGCTCGGGCGCTCGTTCGTCCGCCGCGAGTTCCAGCGCGACTACCAGCCGCTGCAGATGCTGTGGCGGGGCATCGGCGCGCTGGTGGCGGCCGAGCCGCGCTACCGCACCCTCTTCGGCCCGGTCAGCATCAGCGCCGAGTACGGGCCGACCACGCGCCAGCTGCTCGCGCGGTTCCTGCTGGCCGGCCGCGGCAGTCTGCTCCAGTCGTTCGTCGTGCCCCGTCGCCCCCTGCCCGAGGACGCCACCGACGGCACGGAGGCGCTCGTCCAGAGCCGCGTCGCCAGCAACGTCCAGGAAGTGGACGCGATCGTCCGGGAGCTCGAGTCCGACCAGCGCGGCATCCCCGTCCTGCTGCGCCACTACCTGAAGCTGAACGCGAAGCTGCTGGGCTTCAGCGTGGATCCGGCCTTCGGCGGCGTCGTGGACGGGCTGATCGTGGTGGACCTGCTCGACGTGGACCGGACGCTGCTGGCCCGCTATCTGGGCAAGGACGCGGCCGCCGCTTTCGTGGCCGCGCACGGCCGGACGGCGGACGCCGGCGTGCCGATCGGCGTGCCCGCCTGACGCCGACCCCGCCCGAGGCCCGGGCCGCACGGTACAATCGGCGGCGATGCCCGTCACGCTGACTGCGCGCGAGCGCGCCGCGCTCAAGGCCCGAGCCCACGCCCTGGAACCGGTCGTCCACATCGGCCACGGCGGCCTGACCGACACGGTGGTCGCGGAGCTGGAGCGGGCGCTCACGGCGCACGAGCTCATCAAGATCCGCGCCGGGGCTGCGGACCGTGACGAGCGGGCGGCGCTGAGCGAAGCCGTGTCCGCGCGCACCGATGCCGCCGTCGTGCAGATGGTGGGCAAGGTCATGGTGTTGTGGCGGCCACGCCCAGCAGACCCTGACAAGGATTAGGCCGGGCAGTCTCCGGAGCAGTGCGAGGCTGTTTCGCGGGATGCGATAGCATGACCGCGGCAAGGAGGCCCGTATGCTCAGCCGCCGTGACTTCCTCGCGTCCACGACCGCCGTCGCCGCCGCCTCGGCCGCGCCCAGGCCCGCCCGGTCGGCGGAGCTGCTCATCCAGCGCACCGTCCGGCCGGTCGTCATCGCCGACTACTCGGGCTACGAGTTCACCAACAGCGGGCCCGAGGCCTGCGTGGCACGCGCCTTCCGCCTGATCACGGAGGGCAAGGACGTCCTCGACGCGCTCATCGCGGGCGTGAACATCCCCGAGCTCGACCCGCTCGAGACCGGTATCGGCTACGGCGCGCTGCCCAACGCCGACGGCGTCATCGAACTGGACGCCTCGTGCATGCACGGTCCGCTGAAGCGGGCCGGCGCGGTGGCCAGCCTGCAGGGCGTCCGGACGCCATCGCTCGTCGCCAAGGCGGTGATGGACTACACGGACCATCACCTGATCGTCGGCGAGGGCGCCCAGCGCTTCGCGCGGAACATGGGCTTCACCATCGAGCCGGACCTCCACACCGAGACGTCGCGCCGGCTGTACCTGGAATGGAAGCGGCGCTCCGACCCCGAGCACTATCTCGACCCGAAGGGCGAGGGACGGCAGCCCGCGCCGAAGCACGAGAAGGACCCGGGGCTCGCCGAGATGGCCCGTGAAGCGCGCGGCCTCGAGGCCGGGCTGTCGATGGTCCGTGACGGGCTCATTCGCGAGGGCAGCTTCTGGGGCACCATCAACTGCGATGGGCTCGGGCCCACTGGCGACATTTGCGGCGTCACCACGACGAGTGGCCTGGCGTGGAAGATCCCCGGGCGCACGGGCGACTCGCCCATCCTCGGTGCCGGGCTGTACGTGGACAACGAGGTCGGGGCCGCCGGCTCGACGGGCCGTGGCGAGGCGAACCTCTACAACCTGTCGTCGTTCCTGATCGTGGAAGCGATGCGCCGCGGCGCCTCGCCCAAGGACGCCGGGATGGAGGCGCTCCGCCGCATCAAGGCCAACACGGTGGAGAAGCGGCTCCTGAATGCCAGGGGCGAGCCGAACTTCAACATCCGCTTCTTCGCCCTGAACAAGAAGGGGGAGTACGCCGGCGTGGCCATGTACCGGGCGGGCGAAACCAGGTACGCCGTCTGCACCGAGAACGGGCCCCAGGCATTGGATCTCGAGCCGCTGCTCCCGGGCGAGCCGGCGCCGTGACGCGCGCTTTTCGGAGGCGACCCATGCGACGAGGCTTCCTCCTTCCGTCCCTGGCCCTGCTGGCCGTCGTGTCGGTGGGCGCCCAGCAGCGCGACACGCCCGTCGCAGGCCGGGGGCTCCGTGTGGAAGTGACGGTGCCGCCGTCGATACGCACGGAGGCCGTCACGGGCCGGGTCTACGTGATGGTCGCCCGCGACAACGACCGTGAGCCGCGCCTGCAGATCGGCCGCACGGGCACGCCGTTCTTCGGCGTGGACGTGGACATGCTGCCCCCGGGCCGAGCCGCAGTGCTCGACGGGACGGCCTTCGGAACGCCGGTGGCGTCGATGAAGGATTTGCCGCCCGGCGACTACTGGGTGCAAGGCTTCGTCAACGTCTACTCGGAGTTCGCGCGCGCCGACGGCCACACGGTGTGGATGCACGACGACCAGTGGGAGGGCCAGCACTGGAACCGCTCGCCGGGAAATCTGTACAGCTTGCCCCGCCGGGTGCAGATCGGGCCCGCCACCGAGACGGTGAAGCTCACGGCCGACCAGGTGATTCCCCCGGTGGAGATCCCGCCGGACACCGAGTTCGTGCAGCGCTTCAAGATGCAGAGCCCGCTGCTCACGAAGTTCTGGGGCCGCCCCATCTACGTGGGTGCCACCGTGCTCCTGCCCCGCGACTACCACCGCTCCACGGTGCGCTACCCGATCCTGTATCGCCAGGGACACTTCTCCCTGGCGGCGCCGCTCGGGTTCCAGCCGGACACCGAGATCTACGACGCGTGGATGCAGGACGCCTTCCCGCGCATGATCGTGGTGACGCTGCAGCACCCGACGCCCTACTTCGACGACAGCTACGGCGTGAACTCGGTGAACGTCGGCCCGTACGGCGACGCCCTGACCCAGGAACTGATGCCCGAGATCGAGCGGCGCTACCGCGTCATCGGCGAGCCCTGGGCGCGCCTCACCGACGGCGGCTCCACGGGCGGCTGGATCTCGCTGGCGCACCAGATCCTCTACCCGGACCTGTACGGCGGCGTGTGGTCGTACTGCCCGGACTCGGTCACCTTCACCGACGTCGAGGGCATCAACGTCTACGAGGACGACAACGCGTTCACCAGGACGGTCGACTGGCGCACGGTGCCCATCATCAACACGCGCGAGGTGAACGGCCACGTCCGGCTCACGTCCGAGCAACGCAACCACATGGAGCTCGCCAACGGCACGAAGGGGCGATCGGGCGAGCAGCTGGACATCTGGTCCGCCGTGTTCGGTCCCCTCGGCGAGGACGGCTACTTCGAGCCGCTCTTCGACAAGCGCACGGGCGTGATGAATCGCAAGGTCGCCGAGTACTGGCGCGACCACTACGACCTCCTGGAGCACCTGAAGCGGAACTGGTCCACGCTGGGACCGAAGCTCGTGGACAAGATCCACGTCTACACGGGCACGGCCGACAACTTCTTCCTCAACAACTCGACGAAAGAGCTCGAGACGTGGATGCGGACCACCGAGAATCCGCACTACGAAGGGTTCTTCCTGTACGGCGAGGGCAAGGGCCACTGCTGGCAGGGGCCGGAGTCCACGCCCGAGCGGTTGAAGCAGATGGCCGCACACGTCATGCGGCACATGCCGGAGGGGACGACCACGCCCTGGTGGCGCTACTGAGGCGCCCGCCTCAGCTCGCCACCGGCATCGCCGGGCGGCTCCGCCAGTAGCCGATCGCCAGCCGCGCCAGGCGGCCGACGCCGACCGGCGAGGCGCCCCGGGCCCGGTTGGCGGCCCCGATCTCGAAGACGATCTGCCACTGGCGGGCCAGGGTCTTCCAGGCATTGAGCGCGCCGTACGACGGGTCGTAGACGTTGGTCGACTCCGACGTGACGCCGTTCAACTCGACGATGGCCAGGTCCTCGCCGCGCGCGAAGGCCCTCGGATCGCGATAGCGCACGTCGAACCGGCCCACGAAAAAGCCCGGCACGGCCCTGGCGATCTGATCGATGCGGGCGTCGAGGGCCGGCGTGATGAGCTCGGGCCCGTCAAGGAAGATCGCTCCTTGGCAGTGATTGCCCGCGGCGACCAGTTGCAGGCGCTCGCCGTCGGCGAGCACACGCGCGCCGTCGTGCCGGCTCAGGAACAGCGGCACCTGGAGGCGGAAACGCGGGTGGGCCCAGAGCAGTGCTTCGAGCGTCGAGACGCCATCGCCCGTGACCGACGGGAAGCGCTTGTCGGTGATGCTGAAGATGCGCCCGCGCGCCTCGTCCGGCCGGCGGTAGTAGAAGATCCCGGCCTCGAACGGGCCCGGGTGGCAGGCCTGCACGATCACGGGACCCCGGTCGGCGGCCAGGTAGGCCATGGCCTCGTCCCGCGACGCGATCCGCCGCACGCCGGTCCCCCGCTGTCCCACGTCGGGCTTGAGGATGACGGGGAAGCCGGTCCCGAGTTCGTCGAGCGCGTCATCGAACGCGCGGGCGCGCGAGTCGAGGTCGCCTTCCCGCACCAGATGTGCCGGGAGCGTCCATTCGCGTGGCAGCGTCTGCAGAATCCCGAACTTCGACTCACCGACGAACCCGCCGTCCGCGAATCCGGGGTTCGCGGCCCCGAGCGAGCCGACGCCGCCGTTGCGCGCGGCCTGCCACAGGAGCCACGGCGCGAGCGGCGCGTAGACGATCCACGCCGGCCAGAACTCGGGCATCGCCCAGCGCCGGGCCCGCGCGGCCACCGGACGCCACCACCGGCGTCCCCAGTCCGTGCGCGACGTCCGCAGCAGCGCGAGCACCAGCACCCCGCCGATGAAGAACCGCGACCCGCCGAGCACCAGGAGCGGCGTCCACACGGCCACGGCAGCCAAGGTCCAGGAGAAGAACCGGGCGGGGTGCGCACCCACGGCACCCGCGGCGACGTAGAGCGGCAGGCGGGTGCCCGGCAGGAAGCGGCTGGCCACGAGCGCCGCCGGTTCGTCCACGGCCAGGGCCAGGGCACGGCCCGCCACGACCGGCAGCCGCCTGGCGCACCAGCGGCGGCACCACGACGTCCTGGCCATCGCGCGGCCGAACGCCCACAGCGCGAGGTCCCCGACCCAGATGCCGGCGGCGCAGGCCGCCACGGCCGCCGTCGCCGAGAGTCCGCCCTGCCCCACGAGCCACGCCGCTGTCAGCACCGCCGCGTCCTCGGACACGAACGTGAACGCCGCGAGCCAGAACGCGGTCACGACGCGACCGCCAGCGCCTGCGCACGGGTAGGGAACGAGTCCGCCGCGCCGGCGACGATGCCAGGCGCTCCCTCGTCCCGGCGGCGGTCGATGGCGATCATCGCCGGCTGGCTCACGAGCTCGGTCGTCGGCTCGTAGCGCATGCGAACCGTCGTAGGCGACACGTCCACGGTCGTGATGCTCAGCGTCGCCGCGTCGTGACGTCGCATGTGCACGCTGAGGTGCGGCCGGTCGCGCCAGCGGTGGCGGTGGAACGCGTCCTGGCCGTCCACGGAATCGGCCGCCGCCACCACGGTCTCGTCGAAGAGCGCGCGGCGGGGCGGTCCGGCCACCGCGTCGCCCAGCGACGAGGACGTGAACATCTGGGGCCGGTGCAGCGGGTGGACGTCCACGCGCACGCCGGCCAGCCCCACCGTGAGATCCAGCACCCGGTCCACGTCGGCGACGAGCAGCCGGTGCGCCGGCCAGTCCCGCCGGCAGAGCGGCCGCGCCCGCACGACGGCGTCCTCGAGCGACGCGCTCTCCAGGAGCTCGAGAATCAGGCGGCCGCGGCTCAGCCCGGGAGCCCCGCCCTGGCCCTCGCCGTTCAACACGGCGAAGACGAGGCCCGCGGAGGTGCCGGCGATCCACGTCCCGCCGCCGGAGGGGTCGAGCGGGAGGAGCGCCAGCAGCCCGCCCGCCCGCGTGACGAGAGGCGGGTGGGCCGCCGGCCGGGTGTGGCGCTCGTCGCGATTGCACATCGCACGGAGCCGGCCGCCGGAGGCGACGAAGCTCACCGTGCACATACGGGCTCCAGCGCCGGCGTCGTCGGCGCCAGCCCGAAACGCTCGGGCCGCTCGCGCCCGAAGTCCTCGAGCAGCACGGCGATGAGCGCGGCGTGGTGAATCGTGTGGCTGATGACGAACGCCAGCTCGCGCCCGACGGTCGTCAGCGCCCGGACGGTCGTGCCGCGGTCGTCGATGACGGCCGAGAGCGTGAGCGGCGTCTGGAGCAGCTCCGCGTCCAGCCCCGACAGCCGCATCCGGCAGGCCGCCAGGCGCGCGCACGCCACGGCCGGATCGTCCTCGGTCGCCGTGCCGCGCACGCGGTCGTCGTAGCAGCACACCCCGCGGACCAGCGCGCGCTCCAGCGCCTCGACGTGATCCAGGCAGTGGCGCACGTGAGCGCCGATGCTGCCGCTGGTCGCGCGGTCGCGGTGGGTGTACTCGGTCCGCGTCAGCGGGCGCACCGCTCGCGCCAGGTCCTCGAGGGCGCCGGCGAGCACGTCGAAGGCGGTCATGACCACCTCAGCGACGTGCGGTGCACGAGCACGGTCGCGGCACCGCACAGGAAAACCACCCACGCGAGGCCGAAGAGCAATCCGCCGTCGCCCTGGATCTCGATACCGAGCCTGGTCAGGTGGCTGCCGATGGCGCCCACCATCAGGCCGACGGCCAGGAGCCCGCCGAGCGCGGCCGTGGCCGGATACAGGAGCAGGCCCGCGGCCACGAGTTCCAGCACGCCGCTGCCGATCCGGCCCCAGGGCTCGGCGCCGAGCGTGGAGAAGATGTAGACGGACTCCGGGGCGCCCGTGAACTTGAAGTACAGGGTCTGCAGCAGCACCACCGCCGCCACGATTCGCACGATCCAGTCCAGCGCACGCATCACCGTCCTCCCTTCTTCCCCGCCGGCCTGCCGGCCGCCGATCCCGGCGCGGCCGTCATCGCCCTCGCCTGCTCGAGCAGGCCCGGCCAGTGCGTCGCGCCCTTGGCGATGTTCGCGTCGCGGTCGAGGCGCCACCGCGCCTGCACGAGCCGCGAGTAGTTGACGTAGAGCCTGCCGTCCACGACGGCGAACGCCTCCGGGTCGATGTCTGCGACGTAGTTGCGGCTCACGGCCCAGGCGCAGTAGCCGCCGAACTGCGGGGCGTAACGCTCGGGCGCCGCGGCGAAGGCGTCCTTGTGGGCGGTGCTGGCGAAGCGCCACCGCGCGCCCTGCCACACGTATTCGTGGACGGGCGACCCGGGCACCGCCTTGCCGTCCGTGAAGTAGGCGACGGCGTCGTAGCCGTGCAGGGTCACCCCGTCGGCGTCGACGTTGACGGGCGCGGCCGGCGGCCCCTGCGCCCATCCCCCGGCGGCGACGCCGAGCCACATTCCCACCACCAGCAGTCCCGTCCTCATGTCCGTTCTCCTGGCGCTAGGATGACGAGAGGACGGCCCCGGTTACCGGACACGGCGACCCTCGGCCGGCATCAGAACGCCATGACTGCCGAACATCTCCGGCTCGAGGACGACAGCCAGAAGCGGCGCAACTGGAAGCGCTGGGGGCCCTATCTGGCCGAGCGCGCCTGGGGCACGGTCCGCGAGGACTACAGCGAGCACGGCACGGCGTGGGACTACTTTCCCCACGACCACGCCCGCTCCCGGACCTACCGCTGGAACGAGGACGGCCTGCTCGGGATCAGCGATCGCCACCAGTACATCTGCTTCGCCCTGGCGCTGTGGAACGGGCGCGATCCCATCCTCAAGGAGCGCCTCTTCGGCCTGACCGGCAGCGAGGGCAACCACGGCGAGGACGTGAAGGAGTACTACTACTACCTGGACTCCACGCCCACGCACTCCTACATGCGGGCGCTCTACAAGTACCCGCAGGCGGAGTTCCCGTACCTGCAGCTGGTCGAGGAGAACCGGCGCCGCGGCAAGGACGCGCCCGAGTTCGAGCTGGCCGACACCGGCGTTTTCGACGGCGGCCGCTACTTCGATGTCGAGATCGAGTACGCGAAGGCGGACGCCGACGACATCCTCGTCCGCGTCACGGTGGCGAACCGCGGCCCGGACGACGCGTCACTGCGGGTGCTGCCCACGATCTGGTTCCGAAACACCTGGGACTGGCAGGAGGGCGTCGTGCGGCCGGCCCTGCGGCAGGTGGCGCCGGGCGTGATCCAGTTGACCGAGCCGTCCTACGGCGAGCGGTGGCTCTACTGCGAGAGCGCGGACCGCCTGCTCTTCACCGAGAACCAGACCAACACCACGCGCCTGTACGGGGCCTCGCCCCGGGGCTTCGTCAAGGACGGCATCAACGACTTCGTCGTCCACGGCTGGACCGACGCGGTGAATCCGGCGCTCACGGGCACGAAGGCCGCCGCCGACTACGCCTTGACGGTGCCGGCCGGCGGCACGGCCACCGTGCGGCTCCGCCTCTCGGACCGCGGCCCCGACGCCATGGACGGCGGCCCGTTCGGCGCGCCCTTCGACGCCGTCATCACCCGCCGCCGGGCCGACGCGGACGAGTTCTACGCCACGATCGTCCCGGATCGCCTGAGCGCCGACGAGCGGCACGTGATGCGCCAGGCGCTGGCCGGGGTGCTCTGGTCCAAGCAGTTCTACCACTACGTGGTCCGCTACTGGCTCGAGGGCGATCTCACCCAGCCGCAGCCGCCGGACGCGCGCAAGACGGGCCGCAACCACGAGTGGACGCACCTCTACAACGCCGATGTCCTCTCCATGCCGGACACGTGGGAATACCCGTGGTACGCGGCGTGGGACCTGGCCTTCCACTGCCTGCCGATCGCACTGGTGGACCCGCAGTTCGCCAAGGACCAGCTCGTGCTGATGCTGCGCGAGTGGTACATGCACCCGAATGGACAGCTGCCGGCGTACGAGTGGGCGTTCGGCGACGTGAACCCGCCCGTCCACGCCTGGGCCGCCTGGCGCGTCTACAAGATCGAGAAGAGCCGCACGGGGAAGGGCGACCGCGTGTTCCTCGAGCGCGTCTTCCAGAAGCTGCTCCTGAACTTCACCTGGTGGGTGAACCGCAAGGACGCCGAGGGCCTGAACGTCTTCCAGGGCGGGTTCCTGGGCCTGGACAACATCGGCGTCTTCGACAGGAGCGCGGCGCTGCCGACGGGCGGTCACCTCGAACAGTCCGACGGCACCAGCTGGATGGCCATGTACTGCCTGAACATGCTGGCCATCGCCATGGAACTGGCCGACGCGAATCCCGCCTACGAGGATCTCGCGAGCAAGTTCTGGGAGCACTTCCTGTACATCGCGCACGCGATGGGCACCAACGGCGCCGACGGCGCGGACCTGTGGGACGACGAGGACGGCTTCTTCTACGACGTCCTGCACCGCCCGGACGGCAGCCGCACGCCGCTCAAGGTGCGGTCGATGGTCGGCCTCATCCCGCTCTTCGCGGTCGAGACGCTGGAGCCCGAGATGCTCGCGAAGCTGCCGGCCTTCAGGCGGCGGCTCGAGTGGTTCATCGACCATCGGGCCGACCTGGTCGAGCACGTGGCGTGCATGCGGACGCGCGGCCACGGCGAGCGGCGCCTGCTGTCGGTGGTGGACGTGGAGCGGCTGCGTCAGGTGCTGAAGGTGATGCTCGACGAGTCGGAGTTCCTCTCGCCGCACGGCATCCGCGCGCTCTCGCGCCGCCACCTCGACCACCCGTATTCGCTCGTGGTGAACGGCCACGAACACCGGGTGACCTACGAGCCGGCCGAGTCGTCGAGCGGCCTTTTCGGAGGCAACTCCAACTGGCGCGGGCCGATCTGGTTCCCGGTCAACTTCCTGCTCGTGGAGTCCCTGCAGAAGTTCCACCACTACCTCGGCGACAGCTTCACGGTGGAGTGCCCGACCGGCTCGGGCCGGATGCTGACGCTGTGGCAGGTGGCCGACGAGATCTCGCGGCGGCTGTCGTCGATTTTCGTGCGCGGCGGCGACGGCCGCCGGCCGGTGCTGGGCGACCGGGACCTGTTCCAGCACGACCCGCACTGGCGCGACCTGGTGCCGTTCCACGAGTACTTCCACGGCGACACCGGGGCGGGGGTTGGCGCGAGCCACCAGACCGGGTGGACGGCGCTGGTCGCCAAGCTGCTGCAGCAGCGCGCGGGCACGCAGCGCGAGCGGCGGGCGCGCTCGCTCGCGAAGGCCGTGGCGCGCGCGTGATACACTCCCGCGCTCGATGGACGTCCCGGAGAGTGAGGCTGGTCCCGCGGCCGAGGCGCAGCTGCTGGGCCGCCTGCGCGCCGGGGACGACTCCGCGTTCGACGAGCTGGTCCGGGCCACCATGCCCCGGCTGCTCGCCGTCGCCCGGCGAATCGTCGGCAGCGACGAGGACGCCCGCGACACCCTGCAGGACGCCTACACCTCGGCGTTCCGCGCCCTGGATCGCTTCGCCGGCGAGGCCAGGCTCTCCACGTGGCTCCATCGCATCGTGGTCAACACCGCCCTCATGCGGCTCCGGACGCGCAAGCGCCGGCCCGAGGAGCCCCTGGAGTCCCTCCTGCCGTCCTACCGCGAGGACGGCCACCAGGCGATCGAACCGGTGGAGTGGCGCGAGGGCATCGACGTGGCCCTGGAGCGGGACGAGATCCGGGCGTACGTCCGTGCGCAAATCGACAAACTTCCCGAGAACTACCGTACCGTCCTGCTGCTCCGCGACATCGAAGAGATGCCGACGTCCGAGGCGGCCGACGTCCTCGGCATCAGTGAGAACGCCGTGAAGATCCGACTGCATCGCGCCAGACAGGCGTTGCGCGCGCTCCTGGACGAGCGCTTCCGTCCGCCGGCCCAGGGCCAGGCGCAGAGGTCCGAGCCGTGACGTGCCGCGAGTTCATCGACTTCATCATGAACTACCTCGACGGGGAGCTCCCCGCCGACGTTCAGTCGCCGTTCGAGCGCCACCTGTCGCGCTGTCCCGCGTGTGAGCGCTACCTGCGCCAGTACCGCGCGACCATCGCGGCCGGGAAGGCCGCCTACGCCGACGACGCGGGCGACGTGCCCGACGACGTCCCCGAGGAGCTCGTCACCGCCATCCTCGACAGCCGACGCTCGCGCCCGCTGTAGCCCGGCGCCCAAATCCGCCACGCCGACACTTCCGGGTACGCCCCTCTCCGGGGTCCTCCCGCTCGACTCGGTCCCGCACGCGTGACGAGGCCGGGCAGGGGCACGGGTGCGTCCGTGCGAGCGGGGCAGCCGTGGGTGGGGCGCGGCCGGGGGCAGGGCGGAGCTAGTGGCCGGTGGAGCGCGAGGCGGACGGCGCCGCGGCCGCGCGGAGGCTCTCGAAGGTCCGCGCGTAGGGCGCCAGTTCCCGTTCGATCGGCACGAACACGGCCCAGCCGGAACCGTCGTCGATGAGCCGCGCCAGCTGGCGCCGCACGCCTTCGGCGTCGCCGAGGCCGGCCGACACGAGCGCGAAGTCGTAGGGCGAGACGTAATGGGAAGCCGACAGCGACTCCAGCTCGCGCAGGATCGAGCGGGCGCCGTCCCGATCCCCGTCCACGGCGAGCGCGTAGGCCAGCGACGCGCGGACGTAGCTGCGGCCGCCCGCCCGCGTGACGGCGCGCTCCAGCGCGGCGCGCGACTCGGCCCGCCGTCCCAGGGCCCGCAGCGCCTGGGCCTTGCCGATCCAGGCCGACACGTAGTCCGGCGTGCCTTCCAACGCACGATCGAACTCGCGCACGGCGTCGGCATAGCGCCCGGCGTAGTAGAGGCGGTAGCCGAGCGTCGTCCCCGAGGACGGCGACAGCGGATCGAGCGCCAGGGCGCGTCCGGCTGCGGCCACCGCCTCGTCGGGACGGCCGCTGACGACGAGCACCGTCGACAGGTACTGGTGCGCCAGCGCGTAGCTGGCGTTCAGGGCGATCGCGCGCCGGAGATCCTCCTCCGCGCCGGCCACGTCGCCGTCCAGCCACAGGCGGACCATGCCGCGGACGGCGTAGCCGTCGGGCAGCCGCGGGTCGAGGGCGATGGCGCGCTCGGCCGAAGCCAGGGCCTGCGGCAGCACGTCGCGCGGACGCGCCAGCTCCCAGCCCGGCCCCCCGAGCACGTGGTACACGTCGGCCAGGCCGGCATGGGCCTGCGCGTACCCGGGATGCAGGCTGAGCGCGTGCTCGAAGTACTCACGCGCGCGCGCCAGGGACGCCTCGGTGGCAATCAGGCGCTGGGCCTTGCCGCGCAGCAAGTCGTCGTAGGCCTCCGGGGACGCCATCCGGCCCACGGCGGCCACGCGCAGCACCTTCATCGTCAGGGCGTCGGCCACGCGCATGGCCACGTCGCGCTGGGTCAACAGCACGTCCGGAACGTCGTGCTCGTACACCTCGGACCAGAGCTGCGACTGGCTCTGGGCGTCGATGAGCTGCGCCGTGATCCGCACCCGATTCCCGCTCCGGCGGATCGCGCCCTCGAGGATGTACTCCACGTCCAGGGCGCGGCCGATGTCCTGGGCGCTCGGGCGCGCTTCGCGGTAGCGCGACACGGTGGTGCGCGAGATCACGCCGAGCGCCTCCGGATTCAGCGCCCCCAATTGGGCGATGAGCTCGTCAGTGAAGCCGTCGCTGAAGTAGTCCTGATCGGACGAGCCACTGAGATTCTGGAACGGCAGCACCGCCAGCATGGGGCGGGCCCGGGCGGGCCGCTGTGACGTGATCGCGCCGACCGCGGCGGCCAGGACCAGCAGAGTGGCCACCGCGGCGAGGGCCCAGCGGCGCGGTCCCGCCGCGAGCCCAGGCAAGCGCGCGGGCGCCGGACGAACCGCGGCCGCCCCCCCCGTCGGCGCGTCGGCGCCTGGAGGGTCGGCCATGCCAACGACCGGAAGACTCGGCTCGACACTCGTGACCCGCTGCACCGGCGCGATGAAGCGATAGCCCTTTCGGGGCACGGTCTGGATGAAGCGGGGGTTCTCGGCCCGGTCGCCGAGGGCGTCCCGGAGCCGGTTCACGGCCGCGTTCAGGCCATGGTCGAAGTCCACGAAGGTGTCGGTGCCCCACAACGCGTGGCGGAGGGCCTCTCGCGTCACGAGATCGCCGGGACGTTCGAGCAGGTGCACCAGGATGTCGAACGGCTTCCCCCGGAGCCGCACGAGGGTGCCCTCCCGGCGCAGGGACGCCGAGGCCCATTCCACTTCGAAGACGCCGAAGCGGTAGCCCTTCGCCGGGCCGTCGCCGCTGCTCATGGGTGGCGATGAGATGCCGGGCCGCGGCCGGCGGTTTCGCCGCGAATGACGCGACCGCGCAAGTCGTTGACCTGGCGGCGTTTGTCAAATGAGGTCCAGGCGACCGACATGTGCGCCTCGTGTCACCTGTTTTCCGTACCCCCACCCGTCCCTTCCGGCGTCGAACGCCGCGACCTGGAGGAAGGGATGACCGACCAGCAGACCGACCGGACCGAACAGACCTCGGCGTGGGACGAAGGCGCGATCCTCGACGGGATGCGCCGCGGAGACGACCTGGCGTTCGAACAGGTGTTCCGCCGCTACGGCGCCCGGATGCTGGCCACGGCGCGACGGCTCCTCGTCAACGACGAGGACGCGCGCGACGCGGTGCAGGAGGCGATGCTCTCGGCGTTCAAGGCCGTGAACCGCTTCGAGGGCGGCGCGCAGATCGGGACCTGGCTGCACCGCATCGTGGTGAACGCCGCGCTCATGCGCCTGCGCACCCGCCGTCGGAAGCCGGAAACGGGCATCGACGACCTGCTGCCGGCGTTCCACGCCGACGGCCACCGCATCATCTCCGCGGGCGAGGACGCCTGCCCCGAGCGGACGCTGGAGCAGCGGCAGATGCTCGGCCTCCTGCGGCAGTGCGTGAACGAGCTGCCGGACACCTACCGGCAGGTCTACGTCCTGCGCGACGTCGAGGAGCTCTCGTCCGAGGAGGTCGCGGCGGCGATGGGCCTCACGCCCAACGCCGTGAAGATCCGCCTGCACCGCGCGCGACAGGCCCTGATGACGCTCGTCCGGACGCGCTGCGACATCGCGAACTGACCAGCGCGAATCACCGGCCTGGACGTCTCCGGTCCTGGCCGGCCGGCACCAGGCCCGCGCCCGACCCGAGCCGGCGCGGCGGACGACCGCGTGCCGGGGCGCGCAGCGCCTCGGGATGGCTGGGCTACGATTGGCCATGTCTTCAGGCAGCTTCGAGGAGGCCAAGGCGATCCTCCTGGAGGCAATGAGTCTGCCTGTCGCCGACCGTCCGGCGTACCTCGACCGTGCCTGCGGAGGCGACGAGGCATTCCGCGCCGAGATTGAGTCCCTCCTGGCGCACGAACGCGACGGCCTCCTGGAAACCGGCGGGGTGGCCGGCGAGGCCGTGCTCGACGCCCTCGGCCGCCTCGACTGGCCGGGCGCCCGCACATCCGATCCGGCGGGCCGGGCCGTCGGCCCGTACGTGCTCGACGACGTGCTGGGCGAGGGCGGCATGGGTACGGTGTACCGCGCCCGGCAGGCCGCGCCGATCGCACGCGAGGTGGCGCTGAAGATCGTCAAGCGCGGCATGGACACCCGACGCGTCATGGCGCGGTTCGAGACCGAGCGCCAGACGCTGGCGCGGCTCGACCACCCGGGGATCGCCCGCATCCTCGACGCCGGCGCCGACGACCACGGCCAGCCGTACTTCGTGATGGAGCTCGTGCGCGGCGTCCCGATCACGGACTACGCGGACGGTCAGCGACTGGCGGTCGCCGATCGGCTGCGGCTCTTCCTGCAGGTCTGCCACGCCGTGCAGCACGCGCACCAGAAGGGCGTGCTCCACCGCGACCTGAAGCCGTCGAACATCCTCGTCTCCGAGCACGACGGGGTGGCCGCTCCCAAGGTGATCGACTTCGGCGTGGCCAAGGCGCTCGAGGACAGCGGCGACGGAGTGTCGCTCCTGACCGAGGTCGGTCAGCTCGTCGGCACGCCGGAATACATGAGCCCGGAGCAGGCGGACGGCCGTCCCGACGGCGCCGACACCAGGAGCGACGTCTACTCCCTGGGCGTGGTGCTCTACGAACTGCTCACCGGACGCCCGCCGCTGCGCCTGCGCGGGCTGCGCGTGACGGACATGCAGCGGCGGATCGCCACCGAGGAGCCGGTGCGGCCCAGCAGCGTCGTCACCACGCCGGCCGGCGGCGACGGCCCAGCGTCCGACACGAAGGCGATCGGACGCCAGCGGCAGGCCACCCCCTCGCGGCTGGGCCGGCTGCTGTCGGGCGACCTCGACAACATCGTGCTGACGTGCCTGCGCAAGGAACCGGAGCGGCGCTACGAGAGCGTCGCGGCGCTGGCCGACGACGTCCGCCGCTATCTCGACGGCCGGCCGGTGGCGGCCCAGGGCGATTCGTGGCGGTATCGCGCGAGGAAGTTCACGCGGCGGCACCGGGTGGCGGTGGGATTCGCCGCACTCGCGGTCGTGTCGCTCGCCGCCTTCGTCACGGTCATGGCGGTGGAGCGCGCCAAGGCGCGTCAGGCCGCCCTCACCGCCAGCCAGGTGTCGGCATTCCTCGTCGGCATCTTCGAGCACGCGGACCCCAACGTCGCGCAGGGTGCCAACCTGTCGGCGCGCGAGTTGCTCGATCAGGGCGCCGGCCGCATCGAGCGCGACCTGGCCGGACAGCCGGACGTGCAGGCGGCCCTGCTCGCGACGATGAGCAGGGCCTACGCGGGCATCGAGGTGCCCGACCGCGCGATCGCGCTGGCGGAGAAGTCGCTCGAGATCGCCCGCCGGATTCGCGGGCCGCGTCACCCGGACGTGGCCACGGCGCTGGCGGCCCTGGCGGCCGGCCACGCGGTGGGGAGCGCGGACGACAAGGCGCTGCCCCTCTACCGGGAGGCGCTGGACATGCGCAAGGCACTCCTCCCGCCAGACGATCCCGCCATCCTCGACGTCACCTCCAAGCTCGCGCTCAGCCTCCAGATGCTCGCGCAGTTCCCGGAGTCCGAGGCCTTGTATCGCGAGGCGCTGGCGATCGCGCGGCGGACGAACCCGCCGGACTCGTACGAAGTCACGTTCGCCCTCGACAATCTGGGCGGCGTGCTGGAGTCCGAGGAACGTCTGGACGAGGCCGTGGCGGTCCTGCAGGAGGCGCTCGAGCGGTCGCGCCGTGACGCCAGCAGTCCGGTGCTGACCGCCGACATCCTCAGCGAGCTCGCCGTCATCCTCAAGAACCTCGGGCGGACCGGCGAGGCGGAACCCATGTACAAGGAAGCGTTGGCGCTTCGCGAGCGGGTCCTCGGCGAGGACCATCCGTTGACCGCCCAGAGCCACAACAACTACGGCGTCTTCCTGCGGGCGGCCGGGCGCCTCGAGGAATCGGTCGAGCATCAGCAGCGGGCGCTCGCGATCCACCGTGCGAGACATGGCGAGCACCACCGCGACGTGGCGATTGCGTACACGAACCTGGCCGGCACCTACAAGGACCTGGGACGCACGGCCGAGGCGGAGTCGGCGTTCAAGGCGGCGCTCAACTCCATCGGGACGGGGCCGGGACCGATGTATTGGGTGTACGGCAACATCGAGTTCAACTACGGCGGCTTCCTGCGCGAGCAGGGACGGGCCGCCGAGGCCGAGCGCTACATGACTCACGGCTACACCGTGGTCCGCGACGGCCTGGGACCGAAGAGCGCGCGGGCGCGCCGCATGGCGAGCGGACTCGCCGACTTCTACCAGGCGCGGGGCCGGGCGGCGCTGGCCGCCGAGTACCGGCAGGCCGCCTCGGAGGACGCCGCGCAGTGACGGCCGGCGCCCCGGCGGGCCCGCCTGATGACGTCGGCCAGGGCGACGCCACGCGGCTGCTGCTCACCCTTCGCGGCGGCGGCGCCAGTGGCGCCGAGGCGACGGCCCGGCTCGCCGAGCTCCTGTATCCCGAGCTCCGGTCCATCGCATCGCGTCTCATGCGACGCGAACGTGACGGTCACACCCTGCAACCCACGGCCGTCGCCCACGAGGCCTTCCTCCGCCTGGTCGACCAGCGCACCATCGAGTGGCAGGACCGGGCGCACTTCCTGGGCATCGCCGCCCGGATCATGCGCCAGATCCTCGTGGAGCACGCCCGGGCGCACGGCACGGCCAAGCGGGGCGGCGGCGTCCCGCGGGTGACGCTGGACGACGCCTTCGTGCCGCAGCGGGACGGCGCCTTCGATCTGCTCGCGCTCGACGACGTCCTGACGCGCTTCGCCGCGGTCGATCCGCGCGGCGCCCGCGTGGCCGAACTGCGCGTCTTCGGAGGGATGACCGTGCAGGAGACGGCCGAAGAGCTGGGCGTGTCCCCGCGCACGGTCAACACCGACTGGATGGCCGCGCGGTTGTGGCTGTCGCGCGAACTGGCCAGGTGAGCGCCGCTCCTTCCTGACGCTGGCGACTCGAGAACGGCCGCTGGCGTGCGCAGTGCCCCCGGCGTGCGAAAGCGCGGCCGATCTGGTTGGTCGCGCGTGGTCGAGGCCCGATCGGGGGGATTGGCGTACGAACGCCCCCGCTGATTACCACGTCCCGCGGCACTGCGCGAATACGCGGGACGGGCCGCGCGTGAGCCGCCGATCCGCACGGGCGGCTGCTACACTCGTGCTCGCCGTGCGGATCTCCAACGCGGTGCTGGGCGTGTCGACGTGCGCCGTGCTGGTCCTCGCGCGCGCGACTGCTGGAGCGCAGCCCTCCGCCCCTTCGACCCGGACGACGCTCGACGCAAAGCTGGACGAGGCGCAGGCCGCCGTGGACGCCGGACGGCGGCAGGACGTGCAGCGCCTCGCGATCGACGCGAAGGCCGCAGCGCAACGCGAGGGCAACCGCGCCGCGCTGGCGCGTGCGATCGCGCTCGAGGCCTGGGCCTACTGGTCGCAGGGAGACTTCTCCACGTCCGAACGCCTGCGCACCGAGGCCATCGCCCTGGCGCGTGAGGCCCGCGACCTGCGCACGGAGGTGATGGCCACGCGTGGCCTCGCGCAATCGATGGGCAGCCAGGGGCGCGCCAGGGAAGCGCTGGACGTGCTGGAACGCGTGCTGCCCCTGAGCCTCCGCCTCGAGGACCCGCACGACGTCGCGTTGACCTACACCGTCATGGGCGGCCAGCTGGGCCGCCTGTCAGAGTTCGCGCGTGCGAGAAGCGTGCTTCGACGGGCTCTCGAGGCCGAGCGCTCGATGCCGGACGGAGGGCGCGGACGCGTCTGGGCCATCCTCACGCTGCTCGGCGCGGCGAACCGCGCGCTCGGCGACCTGGACGACGCCGTGGCCGCGTATCGGCAGTCGCTGGAGGACGTGCGGATCGCCCGCAACCGCATCGGCGAGTACCAGGCGCTCGGCAACCTGGGCAACCTCTATACGATGCTCGGCGACTACGAGCGCGCGCTGGCCAGCCACCGGGAGTCGCTCTCGGCCGCGACCGCCGCCGACTACGTCGTGGGCATCGCCACGGCGCACCGCAACATCGCCGAGCTGCTGGCGGCGCTCGACCGTCCGCAGCAGGCCAACGAGCAGCTGCAGCTGGCCCTCGACCAGTTCCGCGCGGTGAAGAGCCTCGACCGGTTGACCGACGCGCTGGTCGGGCGCGCCAATCTGGAACTCCGGAGCCTGCATCGCCCGGACCAGGCCGCCGCGGCCGCGGAAGAAGCGCTTGCCCTTGCCCGATCGATGGGCAGCCGGGAGGGCGAGGCAGGCGCGCTGGTCGTCCTGGGCCGCGTCGCGAGCCTGAGCGGGGACGCCGCCGCCGCACGGGCGCGATTCGACGCGGCGCTGGCGATTGCCCGACGGATGAAGTCGCCGGAGACGGAGTACGACGCGCTGGTGGGACGCGCCGATGCCGCGAGGGCGGGCGGCCGGGCGGCCGACGCCATGGGCGACTACCGCGCGGCCGTGGAGATCTCGCGGACGCTGCGCGCCGGCCTCTCGAGCAACGACGACCGCGCGATGTTCGGCAACTCCTGGCGCGAGGCGCACATCGGGCTCGCGACGCTGCTGGCCTCGCTCGACCGGCAGGGCGAGGCGCTGGAAGCGGCCGAGGCGGGCCGCGCGCGCGCCCTGGCCGACGCCTTGGCCTCCCGTCACGACGCGGAGCCCGACGCGGCGGGGCCGGCTCGCACGCCCGCCAGCGTCCCGGCGCCGTCGCTGGCCGACATGACGGCCGTGGCTCGCCGCCTCGACGCCACCGTCGTGGAGTACCTCGTCGCCGGCGACACGCTGGAGGCGTGGGTGCTGGCGCCGACGGGCACGGTGCGCCATGCCGCGGAACGCATCGACAAGGGCGCCCTCCGCGCACTCGCCGCCGATGCCCGGCGTGCCGTCGATCTCGCCGCCGTCGGCGACACGGCGCCGGCGGCCAAGGCGCTCGCGACGCTCCACCGGCGCACGATCGCGCCCATCGCCCGGTGGCTGCCGACGGATCCCGAGTCCCTCGTCGTGATCGTCGCCGACGACGTCCTGCAGGTGGTGCCGTTCGGGGCGCTCGTGGACGAGCGGGGACGGCCGGTGGTGGCCAGTCATACGCTGTCCTACGCTCCCTCGATCGGGGTCCTGCTGGAGTCGGGCGGCACCGCCAGGCGGAGCGGGCCGGACGGGGCCGTCGTCGCCGCCGATCCGACGCCGCCGCCTGACGCCCCGCGCGATCCGCTGCCCGGCGCGCGGCTGGAGGCGGACGAGGTGGCGCGGCGGGCCGGTGGACGTCGCGTCGAGACGCTGCTCGGCGCCAACGCCACCGAAACGGCCCTGAAGGCGGCGGCGCCCGGGGCCGACTGGCTGCACGTCGCCGCGCACGCCTCGGTCTCGCCCGACCGGCCGATGGCGTCGGCCATCGTGCTGGCGCCGTCGGCCGACGACGACGGCTACCTGCGCGTGGACGAGATCGTCGCGCTGCGGCTGGCCGCGGACCTCGTCGTGCTCAGCGGATGTTCGACGGGCCTGGGACGCGTGTCGAGCGACGGCATCGCCGGGCTCACCGGCGCGTTCCTCTCCGCAGGCGCCCGCACGATCGTGACGAGCCTCTGGGACGTGTCCGACGACTCGACGGCGTTCCTGATGGCCCGTTTCTACGAGGGCCTGCAGGCGGGGCGGTCGAAGGCCTCGGCGCTCAGGCGCGCGCAGCTCGCCACGCGCGCACGCTACGCGCATCCCGGCCACTGGGCGGCGTTCCAGCTGACGGGCGAACCGCGATAGGCGCAGCCAGCATGCCGGCCGAGCCGTCAGAGGCGATCGACACGCTCGTCGCCCGATTCGTGGAGGCCGAGCCCGCCGCGGCGGCCGACCTGCTCGCCTCGCTGATGCGCGATCACGTCGACGCGCTGATCCTGTCCACGATCCGCGGCAAGATGGCCGTGTCGCTGCGCGGCGACGACACCGGCGCCCGCAATCAGGACGCGCTCGAGATGGCCGGCGACGCCCGGGTCGCCGTGATCGGCGCGCTGGCCGCGCTCCGCCGCGGCGAGGCCCCGCCCATCCACAACGTGGGCGGCTACGTCACGACCGTGACCCGCCACGCGTGCGCGGAGTTCCTGCGGCGGCGATCGCCCGAGCGCGCGCGCCTCAAGAACCGCGTGCGCTACTTCCTCCGCCACACCGCGGGCTTCGCGGTGTGGACCGATGCGGGAGGGGACTCGGTGGCCGGGTGGGCGGAGTGGCGGAACCGGACGCCCGTGCCCGCGGACGGACTGGCGCAGGCCGCCGCGGGAGACACGCGCCTCACCGTGCTGATTCCGGCCCTGTTCGATCGTGCCGGCGGCCCCCTGCCGCTCGACGCCGTCGTGGACGTGGCGGCCGAGCTGTCCGGGCTGCCGGCGCGCGACCTCGAACGCCCCCTGGACGCGGAGGCGGGACCCGAACCCCGGGCGACCGCTGGCGGCCCGGACCTGGCGGCCGAGGTCAAGTCGACCCTCGCGTCGGTGTGGGGGGAGGTCCTGGCGCTGCCGGTGCGCCAGCGGGTCGCGCTGCTGCTGAACCTCCGGGACGAGGACGGTGGCGATGCGCTGGCCCTCCTGGTCCACGCTGGAATCGCCCCGCTGCCCGCGATTGCTGGAGCCCTCGAGATGACGGTTGGGGAACTGGCCGCCCTGCTGCCCGACCTGCCGCTCGACGACGCCACGATCGCCTGCCGGCTGGGCCTCACGAGGCAACAGGTGATCAACCTGCGCAAGACCGGGCGCGCGCGATTGTCACGGCGCGTGCAGGCCTGGGGTAATGCCGGGGCGGATTCACGCGTCAGATCGCGTGTGAGGAGCGGGACATGACTGCGCATCCGTCCGGGGACGACCTCGGGCGCCACCTCCGCGTGTTGGAGGCCCTGGGCCGGGCGGACGAGCACCTGGCCTACGACGACATCGAGGCCTTCGTGGACGGCGGCCTGGACGACATCGGGCGGGAGGCCGTGGAAGCGCACGCCGCCGCCTGCGCCGCCTGTGCGGCGGAGCTGGATGACCTGGCGGCCTTCCGGGCCTCCCTTCCGACGAAGAACGCACCCGAGGCGGCGCGGGTGGTCCCGATGCCGGTCCGCCCGCGCCGGATCCCCCGGGTGGCCCCCTGGCTGGCCGCGGCCGCCGTGCTGGTGCTGGCGGTGGCGGTGGCCCGACGCACGGACCCGCCCCTCACCGCGCCGAACACGCCGGCACCGGCCCCCGTCGACCGGCCAGCGGCGGCCCAGTCCGCGGCGCCGGCCATTCCGGCACCAGCCGCACCGGCGGTCGAGGTCGGCACGCCCCTCCCGGCGCCAGAGCCGGCAACGGCCCTGCGCCTCCGAGGCGGGGAACGCCGCGTCGGCGGCAAGACGTTCCGGTTCGAGTCGGGCGTGTGGGTGGACGAGGCCTACGACAGCCTGGCCCTCCTGCCCGAGGAGAGCCTGAGCGGCCCCAGCCGGGCCGCCCTGATCGGCCGGGAGCCGGCGCTGGCCGCGTACTCGGCGCTCGGGTCCCGCGTGGTGGTCGTCCACGCGGGCACGGTGTACCGGCTGGAGCCCTGAGGCGGCGCGCGCCGCGGCCCGACCCGGCCGGCCTCACTGCTCCTGATAGAACCAGGTCAGGCCGCCGTCCACGACGTAGGTCGCGCCGGTCACGTAGGCGGCGTCGTCCGAGGCAAGGAACGCCGCCACTCCGGCCACGTCGCCGGTCGTGCCGAGCCGCGACAGCGGAATCTGCGCGGTGAGCGACTGCAGCTTCGCCGGGTCGTTGAGCAGCGCCGAGTTGATGGGCGTGACGATGGCGCCGGGGGCCACCGAGTTGATCGTGATGCCCAGCGGGCCGAGTTCCACGCCGAGATTGCGCGTGAGCATCTTCAGGCCGCCCTTGCTCGCGCAGTAGGCGGCGAAGTTCGGAAACGGCAGCTCTTCGTGCACCGAGCTGACGTTCACGATGCGGCCGGGCCGGTTCGTGGCCCGGAGGTGCCGCACCATCGCCTGGGTGCCGAAGAACACGCCCTTCAGGTTCACGTTCAGGACCTTGTCGTAGTCCGCCTCGGTGACGTCCCAGAACGGCGCGTGCGACTCGACCCCGGCGTTGTTCACGAGGATGTCGAGCCGGCCCATCTCGGCGACCGCCCGCTCGATGAGGCTCCGCACCTGTTCCACGACCGACACGTCGGCCTGCAGCGCCGTGGCGCGCACGCCGGCGGCGCGGGCCCCATCGGCGACTTCGGCGGCCGTGTCAGGGTCGCTCCGATAGTTGACGACGATATCGGCGCCCTCCTTCGCGAAGCGTTCCGCGATCGCGCGTCCGATGCCCTGGCTGGCGCCCGTCACGAGCGCGACCTTCCCCTTGAGTCTCACGACGTCACCTCAGATGCCGGCCGCCGTCCACGCGAACGGTCTCGCCGGTGATGAAATCCGTGTCGATCAGCGCGACCACGGCCTTGACGATCTCCCGCTCGCCGCCCCAGCGCCCCAGCGGCGTGGCGGCGGCCACCTCGGCCTTCTCGTCCTCGGTCATGTCGGGCGGCGGCAGGATCGGCCCGGGAGCGATGGCGTTGACGAGGATGTCGCCACCCGCCAGCTCGAGGGCCAGCGCCTCGGTGAGGGCGACAACTCCGGCCTTCGCCACATAGTAGGCGACGAAGTCGGTGTAGTGCGGACGGCCGCTTCGCGACAGCCAGTCCGCGAAGTTCACGATGCGTCCGCCGGCGCCCTGCGCCCGCATGTGGCGCGCCGCGGCCTGGGCGCAGAGGAACGCCGACTTCAGGTTGATGGCGAGGTTTCTGTCCCAGGCCGACTCGGTGAGCGTGTCGAGAGGCTCGGGTCCGTACACGGAGGCCATGTTGACGACGACATCGATGCGGCCCAGCGCGCGGACCGTGCCTTCCACCAGGGCCTGGCAGTCCGCCGCCTTGGAGACGTCGGCCTGGAGCGCCACGCCTCGGCGTCCCTGCGCCACCGCGTCCCGGACGCCCTGCTCCGCTTCGTCCCGGGACCCGCGGTAGGCGAGGGCGAGATCGGCGCCCCGCGCGGCGAGCTCGTGCGCCACCACCAGCCCGATCCGCCGTCCGCCCGTGATGAGGACCACCTTGTCCGTGAGCGTCATACCGGCTCAGATGTGCGGGGTCTCGAAGCGTTTCGCCGGAGCACGCGGAAACGTGACCACCGGCGGCGACATCGAACCCGCCGTGACCGAGGCGCTCGCCACGCTCGTCGTAACGGCCGCGGGACTGTATCTCGGCTGCGGCCTGGCCTTCGCGGGGCCATTCGTGCTCCGGGGCGTCCACCAGCTCGACGCGGTGGCGCGGGATGGCACCTGGGGCTTCCGCGCGGCCATCGCTCCAGGCGTCGCCCTCCTCTGGCCGCTCCTGGCAATCCGGTGGGCGCGAGGGTCGGTGCACCCGCCTCGGGAACTGAACGCCCACCGGCGGCTCGCCGCGCGGAGCGGACGATGATCCGCCCGCTGCGCCGGGCGCATGTCGGCGCGGCCGTCCTGCTGGCGCTGGTCCTGCCCGCGCTGGTCGTCCTGGCCGTCGCCTGGCGCGCCCCGGCCCCCGTGCTCGATCGCTGGCCGCAGGAACTCGGACGATGAGCGTCGCCTACCGGGCCGTCGGCTGGAACCCGCAGAAGCGCCGCTACGACGCCGTGGTGGGCGCCGTGGTGACGGCACTCCTCGCGCTGCTCGTCGGTGGAGGCGCGCTCGTCCAGCCGAACGCCACCATCGAGACGCTGCTCATTCGCGGGCTCGGCCTGACCGCGTTCCTCCTGCTCCACGTGATCCTGTCGATCGGGCCCCTCTGCCGCCTGGACCGGCGCCTGCTGCCCCTGCTCTACAACCGCCGCCATCTCGGCGTGACGATGTGCCTGGTCGCCCTGGCGCACGGCGCCTTCGCGTTCGTGCAGTTCCATACGGGAGGCGTCGTCAACCCGTTCGTGCATCTCCTCTCCAGCGGCTCGTGGCGATCCGCCGCCGACGTGCCGTTCCAGCTCTTCGGCGCCACGGCGCTGGGGATTCTCGTGCTGATGGCCGCGACGAGCCACGACTTCTGGCTGCACAACCTGACCGCGCCGGTCTGGAAAGCCCTTCACATGGGTGTCTACGCGGCGTACGCCCTTCTCGTGGCGCACGTGGCGTTCGGCGCTCTTCAGTCCCAGCGCTCCCCGGCGCTCGCCGCGGCGCTCGGTCTCGGCGCGTCGTGGATCGCGGGGCTGCACCTGTGCGCGGCCCTGCGGGAACGGGCGCGAGACACGGAACGGACACGGACGCGCGACGCAGAACGGTCACGGACGCGCGACGATCCCGCTCGCCCGTGGGTGGATGTCTGCGCGGTGGCCGCCATCCCCGAGAGGCGCGCGTTCGTCGCCTGCGTGTCTGGCGAGCGCGTGGCGGTCTTCCGGCACGGCGATCGCCTGTCGGCCGTGTCGAACGTGTGCCAGCACCAGAACGGCCCGCTGGGCGAAGGGAAGATCGTGAACGGCTGCATCGTGTGTCCGTGGCACGGCTACGAGTACGTGCCGGAGACGGGCGCGTCCCCGCCGCCGTTCACCGAGAAGGTTCCGACCTTCCGCGTGCGGGTGGACGCCGGCCGGGTGC
The DNA here is from genome assembly GCA_041394705.1 of Vicinamibacterales bacterium. Taxonomy (GTDB): domain Bacteria; phylum Acidobacteriota; class Vicinamibacteria; order Vicinamibacterales; family UBA2999; genus CADEFD01. The sequence continues at coordinate 14,133 of JAWKHS010000030.1, read as the reverse complement.
TGGTGGACCCGCACCCGCTTCCGCCCGGCACCTACGTGGAACCCGCGAGGGTCGCGTGAGCGACGGCGACTTCTACATCGGGTACGAGCCGACGGCGCCGCCGGCCGTGGCCGCGCGCGTGCGCATGGCGGTTCTGGCCGCCGTCGTCGTCGTGCTGACCGTGGCGGGCGTCGCGATGGGGCTCCACGCGCCCTTGCGGCCGGCACGCTTCGACTTCGGCCGCCCTCGGCAGCTCGGCGGACGCCTGGCCCGCCTGCCCTATCCCTCGCTGACGACCGGGGACGGCACGGCCCTGCTCGTCGGGCGCGGCAAGCATGGCGCCGAGGCAAGCGTGGCGGCGGTACGGGACGGCGAGGTCACCGTGCAGGGCACGGCCATCGAGCGCGGCGGACAGCGCATGTTCGAGGTCGTGCCCGGATCGGTATCGGGCGTGCCCGCGGCCGCGTCATGGTCAGGCTCGCCTGCCGCGCCCGGTGACGGCCCGGTCGTGACCCTCACGGGCGAGATCGTCGACGGCAAGTGCTTCCTCGGCGTGATGAATCCGGGGGAGGGCGCCGTGCACCGCGACTGCGCCGGCCTGTGCCTCCGCGGCGGCGTGCCGCCGATGCTCCTCGTGCGCGACGGCCAGGGCCGCGAGGCGCTCGTGTTGCTGGTGGGCGCCGACGGCCGCGCAGTCGGCCGGGACCTGGCCGACCTCGCCGGCCTGCCGGTCACGGTCACGGGCCGTCTCTCGCGCGAGGGCGATCAGGCCGTGTTCGCCGCGGAGCCGTCGGACTATCGCCTGACGACGGCGCGCTGAGCGGCCGGCGCGGAAGGCCGTTCGCGTACGGCGCCGCCGACGCCCGGGCGGTGCGCGTTCGGACCGATGGTGCCGCCGCCGCTGCCGGTGCCCCCGAGACCGGGTCCTCCGAGGCCACCGAAGACGCCGGTGTCCGGATTGAACGTCGCCACGAACACATCGAAGTCGTGCGGAATGTCGGTGGTCGTGAGCGTCGTCTCGTTGGGCTCGCCGGGGACGAATGTGACGCTGCCGGAGAACGTGCCCGCCACCGACGCGCGGCCGGCGTCGTCGATCGCGACCGTGCCGCGGAGTTCCAGCCCGCCGTTCAGCCGCGCCAGCGGCCGGGACCAGGTGAGCCCGCCGGCGCGGTCGTATCGCTCCATGAAGAGGCACGAGCACGCGCCGCCGGTGCCAGTGAGATAGGTGGCGCCCCGAAGGCTGTGAGCCACGCCGAAGGCCCAGGGGTTGATGCCGCCGCCCGGCGGAGACACCGACCGGGCCCACGCGATGTAGCCCAGCGGATCGAAACTGGCCGCGAACGCGCCCGTCACCGCCGTCTCGTTCGGCTCGCCGAGGCCGAGCGTCGTGGTCCCGACCCCGCTGATGACGCTGTTGCCGAGGTCGTCGGTGGCAATGGCGGTGCCTCTGCCGTAGGCTGCGGCAACATCGGCGGATTGCCGCGCCCACACGAAGCCACCAGCAGCGTCGTACTTCGCGACGAACAGCTTGGCCAGGCCGTCGGCGACGGCCGTCAGGGTCGTCTCGGTGGCTTCCCCGGGCCCGAAGGTGGCCGAGCCGCCCTCGAACGCACCGGTCAGATACGCGCCGCCACTGCCGTCAGCCGACACGCCGTACCCCTGTCCGGAGTACACACCGACGGCCTGGCGGGCCCACTGCACGCCGCCTGCGGGGCTCAGCTTCCAGACCGTGATCAGGCTGAGGCCGATCGCGTCCTGCGACGATCCCGTGACGAAGCTGTTCCCCACGCCGTCCACCGCGATGGCGAATGCGGTGCTGCCCGTCGGCGCAAGCGCCGTCGCCCACTGCGCGGTGCCGCCGTCGTCGTACTTGACGACGAACGTGCCCGGGCCCGACAACGTCACGCCGCCGCCGAAGTCCGTGGTACCCGCGAACTGGTTGAGCCATCCCGTCACGTAGCTGTCGCCGTTCGGGGCCACGGCGATGCCGAAGGCGAAGTTCTGAGAGCCTCCGCCTCCCGCGGACCGCACCCAGACGAGCGCTCCGCCCGGGTCGTACTTGGCGACGTACACGTCCTGATTGGAGACACTGGTGAGGACCGTCTCGGCAGGTTCGCCAACGCCGAAGGTGGCCTGCCCGACGAACGTGCCCGTGACGAAGGTGTTTCCGGCGGCATCGACCCCGACCGCCTCCGCACCCTCCACGCTCTGCCCGCCGACGACGATCGGGCCTCCGTCCTGCCGCACCCACTCGAGAAACTGCGCCGACGCCGGCGTGCGCGACCCGGCCGCCACGAGCAGCGCGGCGCCAAGCGTCCATGCGCGGGTATTCCTGACGAACACCGATCCGCTGCCAGTCCGGAAGGGGGGAACCTTCTCCATGACGTGCGCCTCCTGTCAAGGACGCACCTCCGCCGCCGAGACCTCTGCGGCGTGACGAGAGGCGCGTCTGCGACGACCGCGCCCGGGGCGCGCGGTCAGCGCGGAGTATGCACGGAGCCATCCGCGGATGCCAGAAGAGTTCCAGCGCCAGCCCGTTCGCGCTACCGATGAGCCAGGCCGCGGCATCCGGTGCCGCTGACGTATCGGACGCGCCGCCGCATCCGGTCGCTCGACCGTCGATCGGCGCGATCGTCGGATCAGGAGGCCGGCACCAGCGCGTGGGCGACGGCGTACTCGCCGATCCGGCGTCCCAGCGCGTTGCCCTCGGTCGAGTCGTACCGGAAGTGAATGCCGAGATAGACCCGTGACATGGCGCACTCCATCGCGGCGTCCGAGAAGCGCGCGAACTGCCGCGTTGGCGGGTCCATGGCCACCTTCGGCGACCCCGGGCCTGCGGCGTCCACCTCCGGCGTGGACATGGTGAACGGGTGGTCGTCGCCATACGTGTCCGCGAACACCGTCATCGCGGCTGCGCAGACGGTGCCGTGGGCCGAGGGGTAACTCGGGAACGCGTAGGTGTGATGGTGCAGGTTGTTCCAGTCCGGCTCCGGCGTCGTGTCCGGGTTGCCGTCGTTGGCGGCCCAGCGGATGGCGGTGTACGGCCGCCAGTGGTTGTAGTGGAACTTGTCGGCGAAGACGTGGACGTAGCCGTCGATGATGCTCATGTTCAGCAGGGCGAAAAGGCGCGCCGCCCGCCACAGCTCCGTCTGTTCGTCGGCGACGAGCTGGCGAGCCAGGCGATTCTGCGAGTTCTCGGCGAAGTCCTTCCACCACATGGCCAGGTGCGCCTGGTCGGACGTGCGTATCTCGCTCCGGTCGCGCCCCACCGTGCGCACCTCGTCGTACGCGCGGGTGTACGCCTCGCTCTGGATCGCCGGAGGCGGCGGCGTACGGAACTGGTCGGCGCGCTCCAGGACGAAGGGCGTCGCCTCGGCCCATCCCGCCCCGAACACGAAGCCCTGCGGCGTGCCGCTGTGCTCGTGGAACTCCGCGTAGACGCCCGGACCCATCGGATGCCACTGGTACTGCGCCTCGCGATCCCAGCCGTCGCCCTCACGCGTCTTCAGGATCGCGGCCGCCGCCTCGCGCCCGAGCGCGGCGGACCGGGTGCGCCGCGGGCCGTCGGGTACCGACGCCAGCCAGCGGTCCAGTTCCTGGTCGAGATCGGCCTTCCGCGACGGGAACTGATCCAGCACGACCGCGTAGGCCGCCTGCGCCGCCGCGGCCACCGGGTCCGCGTCCTCGGCATGGGTGTCGAGGGCGTAGGAGGCGAAGCGCGGCTCCACCGCATTGAGCGCGTCGTGCATGGCCACGTGCATCATGGCGGCGGTCCGCACGCCCTTGAGCGTCAGGAAGTGGTCCTCGGCCTCGGCAATGCCCAGCGCCCGGGCGTTCCACGCCACCACCACCTCTGCCGTGGCCTTCGGCGCGTCCGCATCGCCACCGGCACGCGCGCAGCCGACAGCTCCAGCCAGCATCAGCACGACGATCGAGCGTCTCCCCATCGCAACCTCCCATCGCCGACGCTACCGGCCCGGCGAGGGGACGCGCTACTACTGAATCTGTAGTGGACACCGCGGCGCGGCGAATGGAACATTCGCCGGATGAACCGCAGCTACGGCCAATACTGCCCGCTAGCGCTGGCGGTGGAGATGCTCGGCGAGCGCTGGACCCTCCTGATCGTCAGCCGCCTGTTCGACGGCTGCTCGCAGTTCAACGAGATTCACCGCAGCGTGCCGAAGATCTCGCCGTCGCTCCTGTCGAAGCGCCTGGACGAACTCGTGGCCGCCGGCATCCTCGAGAGAGTGCCGGCGACACCGCAGGCGCCCGCGCACTACGCGCTGACCGATGCCGGCCGCGAGCTCGAGCCCATCATCGTGCAGCTCGCGGTGTGGGGACACCAGTGGGCGCGGGACATGGTGGACGCCGACCTCGATCCCGAGTTCCTGCTGTGGAGCATGAGCACGCGCCTCGACACCGCCGCGATGCCGCCGGGCCGCACGGTGATCGAGTTCGAGTTCACGGGCACGACGACGGACTTCCGCGGGTACTGGCTGGTGCACGACCGCGGCAACGTGGACATGTGCCTGAAGGATCCGGGGTTCGAGGTGACCTTGCACGTCAAGGCGGAGCTCCGGCGGTTCATCGAGACCTGGCGCGGCTTCCGCGACTTTCGGACCGAGATCCGCGCCGGACACATCGAGGTCGTCGGCCCGTCCCGGCTCGCGCGCCAGTTGCCCACGTGGCTCATGTTGAGCGGGTTCGCCGGCCTGCCGCGGAAGCGGCCGGGAACGGAGCAGCGGATGGCCGCCCGGCGCATGCCGCCCGACGCAAGGCCCCGGCGAGGCCGCGGCCGGGCCGAGGCCCGGGCGACCACCGGCTGACGCCCGTTCGGCATGCGCGGCGGGTCGGGGCCGACGCGCTCGCCGCATCGTCGAGTCGCGGCTCGATCAGAGGTTGCCCTCTTCGCGGCGCCGTATGCCTCGTGCCGTCCGGTGAGTCCTCGCGCCCGGACTCAGCGGCTGGATCCGGGCTCCGCGACTGGCCGGACGGGGATCATGTCGAAGCGGTCGGCGAGCTCGGCCCGCTCGGCGTGCGTCCCGCGTCTGGCCATCAGCTGCTGCATCTCTTCGAGAAACCGATCGAAACCGGCCGGGTGGTGCACCACGAGCATGGTCGCGTCGGCGCGGCTGGCGTTGCGAAAGCCGTGGACGATGCCGCGAGGGACGAAGGCGAAGGTCCCGCGGCGGACGGTGCGCTCCGCATCTCCGAGGCGCAGCTCCAGCTCGCCGTCGAGGACGTAGAAGAGCTCGTCCCGCTCGCGATGGTAATGGGGCCCCGCGCCGACCGCCCCCGGCGGCACCCGTCCCTCCCAGACGGTGCACAGCCCGCCTGTTTCAGAGGCGCTGGCCTTGACGGTCACGCCCGTTCCAGCCGACCCGACGGCAATGTCCCGGCCTTCGCCAGGTGGCACGACAACCGCTCTCATGATGGTCTCCTCGCGCACCCGAGCCAGCTCCCGGCCGCGGACGCGCTCCGCCAAGTGACCGGCGTGGTCATCTCTTCGTCAGGGCGCCGGCGTGAGGCCATGGCGGCGCATGATGTCGATCATCTTCGTGCGGTCCGGCGGTCCGCCTGCGGCGGCACGGATGACCTCGGCACACTCCAGGAAATAGTCCGGCCCGATGGCGGCCGGCGTGATGGCGCAGAGGGCCTTCGCGGCCTGGCTGCCGTGATTGTCGAAGCGGTGAACCGCACCGCGCGGAATGCAGAGGGCCTGCCCAGGCCCGACCTCGATGCGCGTGCCGTTCACCGTCCACGTCAGGACCCCCTCTTGGCCGTAGATGGTCTCCTCGTAGTGATCGTGGCTGTGTGCGGGCGCCATCAGCTTCTGCGAGGCGGGGACGGTCAGCTCGAACAGCGCGACGCTGCCGTTCGCGTCCTCGCCCGTGAGCAGGAAGCGGACGCCGAGCGGTCCGAGACGGATGGTCTCGTCCGAGGGATTGATGCGGGGAACGTCGGCTGCTGCGGTCATGACGGCTCCTTGTGGTAAAGTCGATTTACCATCACACGGTAAACGCGATTTACTTTCATGTCAAGAACCCCCACGCCACCGCGTCTCCCCGCCGCGCCCGACATGTTGATCGGCGCACTGCTTCGGGTGCCGGCTCAGGCCATCCATCGGCGGATCATCCACGAGCTCAACACGGCCGGTTTCGACGACCTCCGGCTCCCACACATGGCCGTGCTGCAGTTTCCGGGGCCCGATGGCGTGCGTCCGGGCGTGCTCGCCGAGCGCGCCGGCATGAGCAAGCAGGCCATGAACCAGCTTCTGCGGAGTCTCGAAGGGCTCGGGTACGTCGCTCGGTCCGACGCTCCCGATGAGGGGCGCGCCCGGCTCGTCCGCCTTACGAAACGCGGACGCGCCGCCTACGCGAAGATCCACGACATCCTCCGCGACATCGAGCGCCAGTGGAGCGACGAGCTGGGCTCCAAGCCGTTCGCCGATCTCAAGAGGCTCCTCGCACGCGTCTGGGACAGTCCCTTGGCGTGGTAGCGGGCTCTCACCGGGTCGGGCCGGCGATCCGCGGCTCGAGGGTAATCATCGACCGTGATCCCGGCGCCGACGACGCGATGGCGATGGCGATGGCGCTGCGACACCGCGGCGTGGAAGTCCCGGGCTCGGCGGCCCGGTCGGAACCTCGACCGGGCTCCGGCCGTGTGCGGCCAGTTCGCGGGCGAGCGCACGTCAGGACCGGTCGGTCCGATCGCTCCGCGTCAGCGCCGTCGCCGCCTCGTCCAGCCGCTGTTCGATCCGGCGTACGCGAGCCTCGAGGTCGGCAGGCACACCGGTCGCACCGCCGGCCGCCGTCAGGGTGCCCGTCTCGGCCCGGCGGACGAAGCGGACGTAGCCGAGGGCAATCGTGATGGCCAGGGCCGCCGTGACCACGAAGAAGCGCGCGAACGACGTGTCGGTGGCGACGATCCAGCCGGTGCCGTAGACCATCGTGAACACCCCGCCCAGCAGCAGCCCGCTGCTCACGACCGGCAGCTGCGCGGCGCGCACGAGCGAGATTGCCATGGCCATCGTGGCCAGCACGACGAGCACGAGGCTGGTGCGGAAGCCCCACGTCTCGGTTGCCTCACGGCTCCGGTCCATGAGCGCATTGCGCTCGTCGGTGAGCCGCTGCATCTCGCCGCGATCCCCGGCCGTCAGCTGATCCGGCGCCTTCGAGGACGCGATGGCCTGGTGGCGGCGGTCGAGATCGGTGAGCCGGTCCTCGAACTGCGCCCGGGGCGGCGGGTAGAACGTGTAGACGCCGACACCGACGAAGGCCGTCACCATCAACCCGAGGAAGATGGAGAAGATCGTCGACAGCCCCGCGCTCGTTCTCACCTCAGCCATGGGTGCTCCCGGAGGCCATCGTGCCTGCCGCCTCGGATCCAGCCGCCAGTGGCTGGCCCTGAGCCGCTGTCCTCACCGCGTCCGCCGGTACCACTGCGGCACGAGATTCGGACCAGGCCCGAGCAGGAGCTCGCCGTTCGTCATCACGTCCATGCCGTGATTCCCTGCCGACGGCACCCAGCCCGCGATCGCGCCAGTCTTCGTGTCCACCTTCATCAGCCAGCCGGGCGACAGGTTCGGCTGCTGCAGCGGCTGCGTCGAGAGCCACATGAACGCGCCGTCGGCCTTCAGGCCGAACGTCTTCCCGTACACCCACTCGCCGAGGTACTTCCCCGTCTGGTCGAAGCGCTGGACGCGGCCGTTCTCGCGGTCCGCGACGTACACCAGGCCCGCGGCGTCGAGCTGGATCGAGTGCGGCAGCACGAACTGGCCCGGCCCGTTCCCGGGCGCGCCCCACTCGCGCACCTTCGTGCCGTCGGCCGTGTACTCGAGGATCCGGGCGTTGGCGTACCCGTCGCTGATGAAGAGGTGCCCGTTGGCCGCGAACGCCACGTCGGTGGTGCCGCAGAAGTTGTTGCGGCACGGCGTGGGCTGACCGCCCACCGCGATGTCGAGCAGCACCTGGCCGGTCTTCGAGTACTTGATGACGTGCGAACTGGCCGCGTCGGTGGTCCACACGTTCCCCTGCGGGTCCACGCGGATGGCGTGCGGCATCACATAGCGGCCCTTGCCCCACGACCGCACCACCGTGCCCATCCTGTCGATCGCCAGCACGGGATCGGCCTTGTCGCCGCGCTGCAGCAGGTACACGGTGCCGTCCGGCGCCGAGGCCACCCACGACACCATCCCCAGTTCGACGCCCGGCACGGTGATGGCCGAGGCCTCCAGGCCGTGGATCTCGGGCGCGTGGCCAACCGCGGCCCGGAGTGCCGTCTCGGCGGCGTCCGGCGGCTTCTGCGGTGGCGTCTGCGCGTGGAGGGCCAAGCCGGCGGCGGCGGCGGCCAGCACGAGTCCGTAGGTCAGTCGTCGCATCGCGTCCTCGCGTCGGAGAATCACGGCAGGTTCGGCGGCGGCACCCGCTTCTTCGTCGCCTGCTCGAAGGCATAGGCCAGGGCCACGAGCCGCGGCTCGCTGCACTGCGCACCCGTGAAGGTGACGCCGAAGGGCGCGGGGTTCGCGGTGAAGCCGTCCGGGAACGGCTCGCGCGGCGCGTTCGGCACCATGCCGAACGGCACGGCGATGATCGGATAGCCGGCGCGCGACGCCAGGTTCGCGCCGGATCCGCCGGGGGTCAGGATGGCGTCCAGCTTGTGCTCGGCGAGGACGGCATCGAGGCCCTGGGCGCGGCTGAGCCGCGCGTCCTTGGCCACGTCGGCATCGTTCCGGGCCTTGTCCTTTTCCACGTCCATCTCATCGGAGATGTCCAGGCGCGACTGTCCGAAGCGAATCGCCCCGGCCTTCTGATGGGCCAGGTTCCACTCGCGCAGCTCCGTCAAGGTCTTCACCGGCGCCCTGTCGCCGAGGCTCGCCAGCCACGCGTTGAAGTCGCGCTTCATGCCGTACTTGAAGTTCACGGTGCAGTTCGCGTCCGCGCCCTTCTTGTCCTCGGCCCCCTGGCAGTAGGTGAACAGCAGGAAGTTGTCGGCGGGCGTCGTCGCCACGACGCTGGGGACGTCCGCGGGGTCCACCACCTCGGCGCCCTGGGCCTTCAGCACGGCGATGGCCTCGGCCATCACCTTCGCCTGCTCGGCGCTCAGGCCGCCCTGCGGCTGCGTCCCGCCGGGCGGCGTCACCTCGTCGTAGAAGAACGCCCGGGGAATGCCGATCCGCGCGCCCTTGAGCGCATCGGCCTTCAGAAACGGCGTGTAGTCGCGGTTGGGCGGCGGGGTGCAGGTGGTCGTGGCGGGGTCGTTGGGGTCGGGCGCCGGGCTCTCCAGCACGCCCATCAGGATGGCGGCGTCGGTGACGGTCCTGGCCATCGGGCCCGCGGTGTCGTGGTCGGCCGTGATCGGAATCACGCCGTGGCGGCTGATGCGCCCGATCGTCGGACGGATGCCGGCCAGCATGTTGGCGTTGGAGGGGGAGATGATCGACCCGCCGGTGTCCGACCCGACGTTGGCCGCCCAGAAGCTGGCGGCGGTGCCGGCGCCGGAGCTCGACCCGCCGGTCTGCAGCACCGGCCGTCCGTCCATCGAGGCCGGACGCGGGTCCATCCGCGGGTCGTACGGGTTGTAGGCGAAGCCCGCCACGCCGGTGTAGTTGGCCACCATCGGCGTGGGCGCGCCCGCCGTCCAGTGGGCGAGCTCGGTCAGCACCGTCTTCGCGATGATGATGGCGCCGCCGTCGCGCAGGTTCGTCGTGAGCGTGGCATCGTAGGGCGGCACGAGGTCCCGGAACGCCAGGGCGCCGCCCGTGGTGCGGACGTCGGTGGTGTGGATGTTGTCCTTGAGGGCGATGGGGATGCCGTGGAGGGGCCCTCGGACCTTGCCCGCCGCGCGCTCGCGGTCCATGGCCTCCGCGTCCTCGAGCGCATGAGGGTTCACCGTGATGATGGCGTTCAGCCGATCCTCGTAGGTGGCGATGCGCTGGAGGTAGAGGGCCGTCAGCTGCCGCGACGTGATCCGCCCGGAGTCCAGGGCCGCACGGATCTCGGGGATGCCCGCCTCCACGATGTCGAACGGCGCCTGTTGCGCGGGCGGGGACGCCGGGGCGCCGCCGCACGCCGCGGTCGCCAGGACCGCCGCCAGCCCGGCGGCGAAGATCGTACGAGCACGCATAGCCTCTCCTGTCACTGGCCGCGACGACGCTCGTGGCGAGCGCTCTGGTAGAACGTCGGACCCGGCAATCGTATCGCCGTCGGCACGCCGGCGCGATGGTATCGTGTCGCCGGGCGCCGCCGCCCGCCCCCGATCCAAGGAGTCCGCCATGCGACGTCTGCCGCTCGCGCTGCTCGCCCTCGTGTGCCTCGCCCTCCAGCCGGTCCGCACGCAGCCGCGCGGGCTCAAGGTCCACATCTCGGTGGACATGGAAGGCATCGCGGGCGTCGTGACGGGCGACCAGCTCGGGCCCGCCGGCTTCGAGTACGGGCGCTTCCGGGAGTTCATGACGGCCGAGGCGCTGGCGGCCGTCGCCGCCGCGAAGGAGGCCGGCGCCACGGACATCGTCGTGGCCGACTCGCACGGCAACGGCGAGAACCTGCTGGTGGAGCGCTTTCCCGCCGACGTGCGCCTCGTGCGCTCGTGGCCCCGCAAGCTGGAGATGATGGCCGGCATCGACCAGACCTTCGACGCGGCCGTCTTCATCGGGTATCACGCCTCCACCACGAACCCCGCGGGCGTGCGGGCCCACACCTTCTCCAGCGCCACGCTCACCAAGGTGACGTTGAACGGCGTGGAGATGTCGGAGGGCGCCTGGAACGCCGCCGTCGCCGGGCACTTCAAGGTGCCCGTCGTGATGGTATCGGGCGACGACGCCGCCGTGGCCGAGATCCGCAAGGTGGTCGGGCCCATCGAGGGCGTGGAGACCAAGCAGTCGCTGGGCTTCCACTCAGCCGTCACGCGGACGCCCGAGGCGGTGCAGGCGATGATCGGACCGGCCGTGAAAGCCGGTCTGGCCCGCCGCGGCTCGCTGACGCCCTACACGCCGCAGGGACCGCTCGTCGTGGACGTGACGTTCAAGAACTATCTGCCGGCCGAGGTGCTGGCCTACCTGCCGATGTTCGAGCGCTCCAGCGCGCACTCGGTGCGGTTCCGGCCGAAGGACATGGCCGAGGCCGCCGCCACGATCCAGTTCATCACCGAGTACCGCGTGGACCTCACGCCGTAGGCACCGCCCCCAGCGCCCTCGCGGCGGTCAGCGCGGCGTGCCGGCCGTGCGACGCCAGGCGCCCGGCGAGTGGCCGACGGCCTTCTTGAACGCGCGGCTGAAGGCGGCCTCGGAGTCGTAGCCGACGGTCGCGGCGACGTCGGCGATCGCGGCGCCGTCCTTGAGCGCGCGGGACGCCAGCTGCATCCGCCACAGCGTCACGTACTGCATCGGCGGCTGGCCGACCATGGCCGTGAAGCGCTCGGCCAGCACCGAGCGTGACGCGCCCGCTTGCCGGGCCAGCGTGTCGACGGTCCAGGCACCCGCCGGATCGCCGTGGAAGGCCGCCAGCGCCTTGCCGACGACCGGATCGCGAAGTCCGGCGAGCCAGCCCGCCTGCTCGGGCAGCCGTTCCAGGTGGCGCCGGATCGTCTCGACGAACATCAGCTCGGACAGCCGTGCCAGGACGTTCTCGGCGCCGGGCCGGCCGCTGCGCGATTCACGGACGGCCGTCATCAGCAGCGTGTTGATCCAGCCGTCGCCGCCGGGGCTCGCGGGCACGTGGAGCATGCGGGGCAGCGCGTCGAGCAGCGGGTTGAACGGGCGGTCGTCGCACCCAAGGAAGCCGCAGATGACGCGCGCCTCGCTCGCGGCGCCGTCGCCGATCTCGTAGAAGAGGGGCAGGGGCGTCGAGCCGCGCGCGTACATCGCCAGGTCGGGACTGGCGCGCATTCCCGGACTGGACGCCAGGACGTGCGGATCCCCCTGCGGGAAGAGCACGAGATCCCCCTCGGCGAGGCGGATCGGCTCGGCGCCGACGGCGTGGGCCCAGCAGCTGCCGCGGGCCAGCAGGTGGTACTCGATCAGGCGCTGGGCGCCCGGCATCACCACCGGAACGATGTCCTGCGAGGGCGGGGCCTCGGCGACCCAGGGCGCGCGGAGCTCGAAGTCGAAGTAGACGGCGCCGGTCAGCCGCACGGCGCCGAGCACGTCGGACAGCACGTCCTCGGTCACGACGCGGTCCTCGTGCGGCGGACGCGCGAGCAGGAGCGCCGGACGATTGGGCACACGAAGCCGGCTTCCGGAGGGATGGCAAGGATCGCCGGACGCGCGCGCATGGCTCGAGAGTCGGCCGACGCCTACCGTGGGCTCACCCGGCAACGACGCCGGGCCACGACCGCGAGGAGCATTGTATGTCGGCGACCAAGACCGAACGAGACGTGATGGACGTGTGCGACGTGACGACGGCGATCGGCGTGGGCTCGGCCCGCGCCGAGTCCCTGGCGACGAGACTCGAGCAGGGCGCCCGCGCCCTGGGCGCGATGGCGGCGGATCTGACGCGCGAGGAATGGACCACGCGCCTTCCCGGCGACGGGCGGCCGGTGGGCGTCGTCGTCCATCACGTGGCCAGCGTCTACCCCATCGAAATCGACCTGGCGCAGCGGGTGGCGAAGGGCCAGCCGATCGAGGGCGTCACCATGGCGGACGTCCACGCCATGAACGCGCGGCACGCCGTGGACCGGGCCGACACGACGGTGGCGGACGCGCTGGCGCTGCTGCTCCAGAACAGCCGCGACGCGGCGGCGGCCATCCGCGCCCTGGGTGACGCGGAGCTCGACCGGGTGGCCACGGCCTCCCTCTACAGCGGCGCCCCCGTGAGCTGCCAGTTCGTGCTGGAGGATCACGCCGTCCGGCACAGCTATCACCACCTCTCGGGCATCGCCCGGGCGCTCGGCCGCGCGCTGCCGAAGGTCGGCGCCTTCCTGCTGGCGCTGGGCCTGGTGGCGAGCCCGCGGCCGGCGGCAGCGCAGGAGGCGACGCTGGTGGACACGGTCCGCGCGGCCACGCGCGACCTGCGACGGCCCTCGGCGGCGATCGAGGCGGGGTGGACGCCGGCCACGGGCTGCGTGAGCGGCCCGCAGTCGGGGGCGATGGGCGTCCACTACATCAACCCTGCGCTGCTGACGGACGGCGCCCTCGACGCGCAGCGGCCCGAGGCCCTGATCTACGAGACCAAGGGCGGCCGGACCACGCTGGTGGGCGCCGAGTTCATCGTCATCGCCGATCAGTGGCACGCCGTGAACGGCGCGGCGCCGCCGATCCTCAAGGGCCAGCACTTCCACCTGGTGAGCGGCGCCAACCGGTACGGCCTTCCGCCGTTCTACGAGCTGCACGTCTGGGCCTGGAAGGACAACCCGAACGGCACCTTCGCCGACTGGCACGCGCACGTCACGTGCGACGCGGTGACCGGTCAGTAGGCTGGTGCCGTCGAGGCCATCGACTCGCGCGCGCCCGGCAGCACCGGGCCGCGCGCGGGCTGTTCCGCGAGCCAGCCCTGACGCGCTGCCTGCCGGCTCCTCGAGCGCACCCCAGGGCCGTCGGCTGGGCGGACTCAGAGGATCTCGTCGGGATACACCGCCCGCGCCAGCGCGTCGGCGCGGTCCACGAGCCCGTCGCGCACCAGGCGGTTCAGCGAATCCTCCAGCGTGAAGGATCCGTGCTTGCGCGTGAGCGTGATCTCCTGGTGCAGGTGCTGCAGCGCGTTCTTCCTGATGTGCTGACGGGCGCCGTAGCCGGCGATCAGGAGTTCCCCCGCCGGCACGAGGCCGCCGCCCTTCCGGGGCAGGAGCACCTGCGTGTAGATGGCCGTCAGCGCCATCGACAGGTCCTGCCGGACCGTGCTCTGCCGCTCCGCCGGGAACGAATCCGAGATGCGGCCCACGGTGGAGGCGGCATCGGTGGTGTGGACGCTGGAGAAGACGACGTGGCCGGTCTCGGCCGCGGCCAGCGCCATCTGCATCGTCTCGGGATCGCGCATCTCGCCCACGACGATCACGTCCGGGGCCTGCCGGACGGCCGCCCGGAGCGCCGACGCGAAGTCCGGGGCGTCGATCCCCACTTCCACGTGCTCCACGACCGACCGCTGGTGCCGGTGTTCGTACTCGATCGGATCCTCGATCGTGACGATGTGCCGGGCATCGCGCCGGTTGATGGCGTCCACG